>CAYUDI010000010.1:9084-10030 GCA_964443585.1 uncultured Bifidobacterium sp. | reverse complement strand
GTGGTGGCTGCCAGTTCGCCTGTCATGTGATAGTCACGCGCAAAAGCAGTTGACGATAAATTTTCGATACGATCTTCTACCCATTTGACAGGGCGACCCAAAACGATAGAGGAAACGATGGCGCAGACATAGCCCGGATAAATGCCGACCTTGTTACCAAATCCGCCGCCAATATCAGGTGAAACTATCCGTACTTTTGATTCGGGAATTCCCGACAACATCGAAACAACGGTACGTACTATGTGAGGAGCCTGACTGGTGAGATAGGTAGTCAGTTCACCGCGAACCGGATCAAACGAGGCAACAGCACCGCAGGTTTCGAGCGGACAGGGATGAACACGCGGATACAGCAGTTTTTCTGTCACTGTCACCGGGGCATTTTTAAATGCCGCATCGGTCGCTTCTTTATCACCTGCATCCCAGGTAAAAATATGATTGTGGTGGTAGCGCTTACCATGCGCACCTTCGGTCTTACCTGCGAGGTCTTCTCTCAGTACAGGAGCATCTTTTTCAAGCGCTTTGAAAGGATCGATCACTACTGGTAGTTCTTCGTATTCGACTTCAACTGCTTCGACAGCATCAGCAGCAATATAGCGGTCTTCTGCAATCACAACAGCCACTTCCTGCATTTGAAAATGAACTTTTTCATCGGCTAGTACAGCGGCTACATCGCCAGCAAGTGTAGGCATCCAATGTAATTTAAGTGGCTTCAAATCATCGGCTGTGAGCACAGCAATCACACCCGGTATAGCGAGCGCTTTTTCTTTGTTTATTTTTTTGATGCGGGCATGGGCAAGCGGGGAACGCACGATATCCATGTGAACCATGCCGGGTAGCTTGATATCGTCAACATAATTTCCCTTACCCTGAATAAAACGCGCATCTTCTTTGCGTAGGCGAGAATCGCCCATGCCCTGCAGGGCTGCCTTGCGGTCAGGTGCATTCA
>CAYUDI010000010.1:0-9074 GCA_964443585.1 uncultured Bifidobacterium sp. | reverse complement strand
ATTGTCTCCGGTGTAGGTTAGAGCGTTAAGCAGTCACTGGCTTGTTTGCGTCTTCACGCAACTTGTTAGCTGCATACTGAACTGATTTAACAATGTTCTGATAGCCCGTACAGCGGCAGAGATTTCCAGACATACCAACACGAATTTCTTCCTCGCTAGGATTCGGGTTGTCTTGCAAAAAGCGATACGCGCGTGTCAGCATGCCAGGCGTACAAAAGCCGCACTGCAGCCCGTGCTCTTTATAAAAACCTTCTTGCACTGCGTGCAGTACACCACCTTGCGCCAGACCTTCCACGGTAATGATGTCACTACCCTCGCACTGCACAGCAAAACAAGTACAGGATTTAACCGACTCCCCGTCAATGTCAACCGTACATGCACCACAGTGACTGGTTTCGCAGCCTATGTGCGCACCAGTCAAATTCAATTTTTCACGCAAAAAGTGAACGAGCAGAGTGCGTGGCTCAACAGCCTCTTCGACTTTTTTGCCGTTGATGTTCATAGAAACAATTTTTTTACTCATAATAATTCCTCCGACTTTTTATTTGCAGTGAGCTATAGCTGCGGTGATAGCGCGGCGCGTCATCTCACCAGCCATCGCTGTTTTGTATTCAGCATCGCCACGTAAATCCTCTGCAGGGTCGCAGATAGAGCGAACACTTTGGGCTACTTGGTCCAGTAATGCAGGAGTGATTGCCTGACCTACCATGAGCTGTTCTGCCGCAGTTGCTCGCAAAGCTGTAGGGGCAACATTGGTCAGACCGATAGCTACATGGGTTACTTTTTCACCGGACATTTGAATAACAACTGCTGCAGCGGCAGTGGCCCAATCACCTGTTTTGCGTTTGAGTTTGTGATATGCATAACCTGTTTTAGGCGCAAAGGGTGCAATTTCAATGGACACCAACATTTCGTTCTCGGCCAACTCCGTCATGTAGGTGCCGTGAAAGAAATCAACTGCTTTAACCTTGCGCTGCCCACTCGGTCCCTGCAGAACAAATGTTGCATCGAGTGCCATGGCGATAGCGGGATGATCGTTGGCAGGGTCGCCATGAGCAATATCGCCGCCTATGGTGCCGCGGTTACGTACCTGGGGATCGGCGATTAATTTGGCTGCCTCTGGTAATAACGGCACTTTTTTTAACAATACATCTGAAAATATAAGCTGGTTTTCAGTGGTCATTGCTCCTATCGAAATGATGCCACCTTCCTCTTTAATCCCCCTTAACTCGGGGATTTTATTAATATCAATCAGGTTAGCAGGCTCGGCAAACCGCAATTTCATCATGGGCAGCAGGCTGTGCCCACCCGCTAAAATTTTTGCCTCATCACCAAACTTAGTAAGAAGTGCGACTGCCTCAGATATCGTTTTCGGGCAGTGGTAATCAAATGAAGGTGGAATCATCGTTTGTCTCCTTGTTTATTTTTTCTGCCATCCAACGCAGTCATATGGTTTAAATGGATACGCGCACTTGGAGCAATCAGGCTGTAAATGACCTATTTAACGACTACAGTCAGACAAGAAAATCATAGTATTACTATTAGCGCAACTTAGTAGACATTTTTTATACTACTCAGTCATACTATCACTAAATAAATGGTATACGTATAAGCTATATGAGCGCGATAAAAAATACCAGTAATACTTTAGTAACTCTTGTACTACTCATTTGCGTATTTTTATCTTTAATGCAAGTGCGTGGGGCGGGTAATGGCGACGTGCAACTCCTACTCATCACGCTAGGGAGCATGGTGTCGGGCTGCGTAGCACTGACTTGGCTAAGACCTCAGCGAGTCGGGCTTTCGCCGCCGAATGTCATGCTTTCGCTAGGTATTGGAGGAATGCTGATGGGTTTGTACTGGGACATCGCCCGAACGCCCATTACTGTACTTGAAAGCCTTTGTATATCCAGCGCGCCTTTGAATATCGTGGAATCCATGCGCTTTCACTTCAGCCTTTTCCCTGCCATGCATACGCTGATGATCGTTGGGGGAATCACTGCCATACCCACATTACGATTACTGCGCCCAGAATGCAGGCGTCTTTGCTCCATGCTCTCGCAAAATGTTCTGTGCTCTAGCTGGATGCTCATAGGCATGACATTCGGAGCGACCCTGTTTGTTCAAACGATTAAATCAATGAATGGAATGTCGGTCGATAAGATGTTGGGCGGTATGTTCACTGGCATGGTGTGGGGTATGGTTGTTAGCGTAGGCTTGTATCGCTTGTTATTTTTCATTAAAGATAGGTTTGCCTACACTACACGTGAACTGGAATCTGTCAGTAAGTAAGCAAAATTATTCTTTTGATTTTTTTACGCCGTTCTAACAACCACATATTTATCTACCGAATAACCCGTACTCGGCATTCTGGTGGCTTTGAATAACCCGAAGAACGAACGGTATTTTCAGCAGTAAATTCGATTTGAAACCAAAAACAAAACGGGTTCAAGTAACGATAATTCCATACATAGCCTCTGTTGCGCGCTAGCCCAAAGCGGTCTTTCGATTCACCTATAGTTTCTATCACCTGGTCGCGAGTCATGCCGGGTACAATTCGATCAAAGTTTTTCTCATTGAGCACTTGTGTCCAGCGCTGCATTACACCATCTTGGTTAAGATAAACAAAAAAGGTTTCTTTACCAAACGGCCCTTTAGAATAAATCAGTAACTGCCCATCATCCCTTTGCAGCTCAGTCGTAGGTTTGCCCAACACCTGAATAATGGTATCTCTGCCGCTACCTATCAAGTTGTTGGTAGGGCCGTAGCCTGCACAAGCAGTGAGCAGGGCAAGCAAAGAAATAACAAGTACTGAGGCGATGCTAGGCTTTACATGGGTCATAATCGTTATCTGGTTAATTTATACATAGCTACTGTTGTACCAAAAGAAGGGTGGAATCATGTACCCACGTCGCTTATCTGCTGTATGGTCAGTGCTCATCTTAATTTATCTAACTTTTTTTATCACAAAGGCTGCCATGGCTGTAGAAGAAGCCCCGTATCGCATCTTACTTACTGAGCCGCCGTTTGAGCATCGCTTTTACCCCAGCTTTGTGGTGGCAGAAACCGAGCTGCCTGGAGATTTTGATTCTGCAAGCCGAACTGGTTTTCGACGAGTTGCAGCTTATATTTTTGGTGAGAATGTCAGCGAGCCCGGTAGTAACCGAAAAATTGCCATGACCGCCCCTGTGACCGTGACCCCGACTGCTAGCGGCTGGCGACTACATTTTGTCATGCCCAGTCAGGAAAAATTGGACACACTACCTAAACCTGTCAATTCGCAAGTAGCACTGCGTCGTGTGAACGATCACGAAATGGTATCTGTACGATTCAGTGGATGGGCAACGGCTGCGGCCATTAAAGAAAACACAGACCGATTAACTCAGTGGGCGCAGTCGCGTCAGTTAACGATGGTTGGCACTCCACAGGTAGCACGTTACAACGATCCGTTTACCCTACCCTGGCGCAGGCGTAATGAAATCTTAATTGAAGTTACTAAATAAGCTTGGATCAAATAAACAACCAAGTTTTTGCGGATAGCCAACTACTCAAGAGACGTTGCCAAGCAGTTTCTTTCGCATCTTGGGTTCCGAAGTTTTGGTAGACAACCATATCCCCATAAATGCTTCAGACAAGGCGGTATCTTTCACTTCGCCTAACTTTTTGGCATCCAACCAAAAGACCAAACTACCTGAAGGTTGATACACGCCAGTGAGCCTGTCTCCCGGTTTAACCGTGGGAATTAGTGCACGCAATTGATTTGTCCATTGCTGTGCCGTGTCGTCACTCAGTACAGTTTGTTTTTTAATTTCCACGATAGATCGTTTAACAATCTCCTCGCCACTCAGATTACGCGAATAAACAAGGGACAATGCGAAGGAATGTTGATTCCATTTTTCTGGATTCCACTCAGGTGATGACCACAAGCTAATATGGTAAATCTCCAGGCCAAAAAATTTAAAGAGATGTTGTCCTACCAAACGAGGTGTAGTTAACACCTCCAACCCCGCTGGTGGCTCTGATGATTTTTCTACTGAACTGTGGGCGGGTGTATGCAGCGTTAAGCAAAACGCGAAAAATAGAAAAATAAACATCGTGTTCAGCCATACATTCGCTGGCTTACCTGTCGTGTGTAGCAAGACCACGCTATGCGATGATTTATGACTAGCTTCGTGCATTGAGTTCATATTTAGCTATTCCTTCAATCGAGGGCTGTTTTGTTTCAGCTATTTTTCAATAGCTCTTCTGCTTGCGTTAAACCGCGCGTCGCCTGCTTCCACCAGGTTGTAAAACTGGAACAACGGCGCGCTACAGGCGCAAACAAACCAGGCGCGGGTTCGAGTTCTGCAAGCTTTGCTAGTAAATGATGTACATGGTGGTCGTCAATACTGCGCACATGCCTAGCTTTTTCAAGCGCTACACTAAGATCATCAACAGAGAGTAACCAGCGATGCGGCGTAATAGCTGACATTGCAGCATCAACCCAGCGCCATCGTGTATCCGACCATGGCCAATCATCGTGATGGTCTCGCAGATACACACCAAGCACTAGGGTATTCGCTGCAAGATTTGCTGGAGGCTGACGTAGTGCCCACGGGTGAACCAACCAGACATCGCGACCGGCTATGCGTTCAACATCAGCAGCGCTCGGTCTACACCACGTGAGGTCGCTCGGGGGTTCTGAGGATACGGCTGGCTCATCCCTACCGCGCTCCCTATCGTCAGCATTCCTTTTTACTAAGCCATCGTATGACTTGGTAGAGCGCGCAATATCATCTAATTCATCGTAGCTTCTATCAATCACTGATTGAGGGCTATGCCACTGCGCGGGTGCGTAACGTGCCACATTCTCTGCATTAAATAAATACGGCTTATGGCTACACGTACCCGCTACCCACTGCCAACTCAAGTGGTTACTCGCTAAATCACCATCAAGAAGATGTGCCACTAGCCAATCAGCGCCTACTCGCCAGTGGACCTTGCGTATGTGGACTACATAACTTGCCAACCACATGCGAGCGTGATTATGTAGCGTACCCGTATCGTAAAGTGTGCGTATCGCTTCATCGATAACAGGTATACCCGTATCTGCATGGCGCACATCATGAGGCAGCTCTTTTTTATACACGGCTTCATCGAGCGGACCTTCATGCAACGACTGGAAAATTCCATCACCGGCATGCGTCCATACATGGCGATAAAACTCGCGCCAGCCAAATTCATACACGAGTTTGTGATCGATACCCAGTGATTCTCTTTCCAGTAAAACGCGCAATACCTCGGGAAGAGTTATTAGTCCATGCGTCAGATAAGGCGATAAACCCGTAACTCCCCCGTCGAGGAAGTTGCGCGTTTTGGCATAGTGTATGGGCTTGACCGCAGCAGCACGACGCATTGCCGCTTCATGGGTGGGTTGCAAAAACTCAGCCCAGTAATGATTCGAATTTTTCACCATGCAGATCCGTCTTTGCCTAATTTGTATACAGTTAACCTAGCGAGCCATTACTCGCCAATTAAATTTCTATGCCCTCTATGGCAATTAAGTGAGCCAGGCTTTCTTCTAAAATCACACGCGCTGCACCCGCGGATTGATTGAGTTGAGCATGCAACTGTGCATCTGCTTCATTGCGGTTTGCACATTCGCTGCTGTACTGCTCAAATGCGCTAAGGCTGATAATCAGCTCTGCAATGTGATTAGGACACTCACACGCAATCGTGCTCCTCAGGGCAGAAATTCGTGCGAGCTGATCCTTATCAAAGCGCGGTGGCACGATGCTAGAGGTAACTTGCTGGCTGGCAGATACGGTTGATTTATTGATGGAAGTGCATGCGCGATGAATATCGGCAGCGGTCACTGAGCCCTTGAGGCAAACCACATTGGCATACTCAAGTTCAACAACTGATTTTCTGGTACCAAAGTTAAAGACCACCAATGCGCTAGCACATCCCGTTTCCGATAAATGCTCGCGAATCTCTGCAAGGGATTTTTCATTAATCGTCGCCAGTTCAATGACAAGTATGTCGGCCTGCACTTGGTTTGCATGCATTGCAGATTTTTGTGGGCGGTCGACGATTACCACGTCTTCATAGATTGATAAATCGCGACTCAGGCGCTGCCTTAATGAATCATTCAGAAAAATAATGCGGCGCTTATCTTGGGGGCGCATTTGTTCATCATAGGTATTACCCAAGGATGCGCTGATGAGACTACGTAACTCATCTGTCGTTGATTTTGCCAGGCTGCTCACTGAATGGCCTAGCTCAGTTAACTGTTTAACTAACGAGAGCTTAATGATGTCGTCTTCTGAATAAAGACGCCTTCCGCTCTCGCTGCGACCAGGAACAATCAATTCATAACGTCTTTCCCAGACACGGATGGTCTCCGGGTGCGTTTGTGTGCGTCGTGCCACCACGCCTATGGCGTATTGATGCTTGTTCACTGTTTCCATAATCTTCTCGGTGCCTTAGGAATGCTGTTTTAGTACGAATGATGTTGTGAACCTGTGCAGAATACGGTCACACACGCATTTGCCAACGACTGTTTATATTTTGTTGATATATTATAGATAAATTCCAGATATTCATAGAGAAACCTGATAAAACCTGGCGATTAATACTGATAAAGTTATATTAAAGTAACAAATATATACACCAAATCGGCATTTTATATACAATAAAGCAATGAATTACAGGGATTATTTGCTTTATGTACGTATATTTATATATTTTGTTTAGATTAGTGCTTGACAATACATGTGCATCAGGTAAACTCCGAAGTTAGATATTTAACCAATTAGTTTCTCTACCTACCGGAGTTCGCCATGTTGAACAAAATCGTTTTCTCAGCAATCCTTATTTCAAGCGGCGCCGCATTCGCTGCAAACACAAATAACACCGTTGTGTTTTCTGATAGCGATAACGTGGCTACATTCACCGTAGCTGATAAGTACTGGGCGATTGTCGCCACCAACCAAATTAATGGCATGACCAAAATGCGTGAGTTCTACGACATGGGTACCCTTGGTCTGCAGCAAATCGATTACGTAGTCAATTGTGCTGATCAAAAGCTTGCGATGGCAGGTTTCGCAGTCATTCCTACTATGGCTGCCACATCCGATAGTCCAAACAACCGCAGCTACGCTGACCTGTCTTTCTACACACCCGTAATTCACCATGACAAAAACATTATTGATAATGTTTGCAGTGGCCGCTTCGCAGTTCGCAGCGCACAGGTAACTAACTAATTTTTTTGTAGTGCAGTGTATTTGCCCTGCACCTCAGTACCATTTCGAAATTACATTATTAATAAAGGATTCACCATGTTGCGTACTATTCTAGCCACGTTGTTATTGTGCGGTTCTTCTCTCTCGCATGCAGCACCTGTCGAGACAACGATGACCGAGCCATCATTTGATTTGGTCGTACTCAATGTCGTCGCTGGCATGCAATCAAAAGACACCACTACTGGTCAGCAGTCCATTACACATGTTCGTGCATTTTTCGCGATGGAAGATTCAGGTATACGTAATTTGTACCCTGAATTAGCAGAGTTAAAAGCACTCGGCGAGTATGTTGTTAATTGCGCCGATCAGTCATTAGCCATTGCTGAATTTCGCGTATTAAAATCGTCAGAGATTCTGCCAACCGGCATGAATCCTACTTCAGATGAAAAGCTGACATTTAGCTCACCAAAGTTTGATTCCGAGGTTAAAGTTGTACGTGCTGCATGCGGTAGCAGTGTCGCCTCTTTGGGCAGTAGTATTCAATAAATTAGTACCTTTGACTTCTCCTGTAAACTGAGAAGCAGAGTATGGGTTTTTGAGGGCAGAAGTCCTCACATAAAGCTCAATTCGTAAAAAAATATTTATAGCTTATTTGGGAGTAATTTATGAAAAAGACATCGACAGAATTTTCATCAGAACGCCGCGTATTTATGATTAATGTCGCAGCCGGTAGTTTGCTCGTCGGTGCTGCAGCCAGTGTGGCAGCGCAAGACGTGGTATCGGAAAGCGATCCACAAGCAACGGCACTAGGTTACAAAGCTGACGCCACTAAGGTAGACAAATCTAAGCAGCCTAAATACGCAGCTGGCCAAGTCTGCTCTAACTGTGCTCTGTATCAGGGCGCCGCTGGCTCCGCAGCTGGACTATGTCCGCTGTTTGCAGGCAAGCAAGTTGCAGCTAAAGCATGGTGCAGTGCCTGGGCCAAAAAAGCGTAATTGATCGCTAGACTTCCCCGTTAAGTAGTAAATTCATTAACTGAGTTTCCTTACTTAACCAACCTTGGCACATGGATCGTTCGCGGTCGGTTGTCAAGGTTTTTTTTCGCATATTGCCGACTGCGAGTGATGATCAACCTTGTTATGCCGCGACAGGTTGTACTAACCTGCCAAAGGTAATTCACTCCAGATGGTTGTGTAGGCTGGCGATTTTCTTTCCTGTCGCATGCCCCACTCTTCTCCTGCATCTTGCGATGAAATTCGTACAGCGCCTCGCCCAAAACGTCCATTGACTCTGTCGACTACGGACATGAGCTTAGAATCCGAAGTTGATTCGCTATGCGCAAATAAATCATTTTGTTGTTGTGTATTCGGTGTGATTTCACTCAGCATGATGCCCGCCTTTTTGTAGCCATAGCCAGGGCGCCATAGATGATCAATCAAGAGCGTTGCCCATCGATTGATGACTAAGCTGCTATCTGTCGGTGTAACCAGTGGCACGCTCATCACCGGGTGATACTGAGGTAAATCGGGCCGAAACGAATTCGTTCGTAAAAATACCTGCAACATTGCGGCATGTGATTGTTGAGCGCGCAGTTTTGCACACGCATTTTCTACAAACAAGGCGATAGCCGCTTTAAGCGAGGTGGCCTCATGAACCGGATTTCCAAAGCTGCGGCTCGCCATGATCTGCTGCCTGGGTGGCACGACGTCTTCCATACCGACGCAGGCGACTTCTTGTAACTCGCGCTGTATCTTCTCAACGACTACACCAAACTCCGCTCTCAATGTGGGCACGTGAGCATCGCGTAAATCGCATACGGTATCCACACCATAGGCAGCTAATCGCGGGGCT
>CAYUDI010000009.1:22720-24262 GCA_964443585.1 uncultured Bifidobacterium sp. | reverse complement strand
CGCTAACCTGAACATCAACGCTCTTAAGGCAAGTTGCTCTAACTGCAGCATGCACCAGTTGTGCCTACCTATGGGTTTAGGCGAATCCGATATGACCCGGCTGGACGCCATCATCGGTCGTCGGCGCAAGGTTGCCAAAGATACGCATCTCTATCGCATAGGTGATAAGTTCAGCAATCTTTACGCCATACGACTTGGCCATTTCAAAACCTTTCAGGTAAGTCCCTCAGGTGAACAGCAAGTCACTGGCTTTCAAATGGCAGGTGAGTTACTCGGGATGGATGCGATCAGCACTGAGGATCATCACTGCGATGCTATAGCGCTGGAAGATAGTGAAGTATGTGAAATACCGTTCACACGGCTAGAGGAATTATTTGGCAGCATTCCCAGTTTGCTACATCATTTTCATCGCATGATGAGCCAAGAAATCACGCGCGAACAAAATGTCATGCTTTTGTTAGGGAATATGCGAGCGGAGCAACGCTTTGCTGCATTTCTGACTAATCTATCGTCGCGTTATGCCGCGCGCGGTTACTCTTCAACGACATTTCAGTTGCGTATGTCGCGCGAAGAGATCGGCAATTATTTGGGACTGACGATAGAAAGCATAAGCCGGTTATTGTCCCGATTAAAAAAACAAGGCCTACTTCGTGTGGCTAATCGTGAAATTGAATTACTCGATCTGACAAAATTACGCGCGCTCGCTGCAGGTACTGAACTTTGTGATTAAAAAATCACCTTATTAGAACGGTGGTTCATTCGATAGTTCAGTACGCAGCATATAAATACTCAGCATGCTCGCCAAAGAGCAAAAGGCCCAGAAAAAGAAAAAACCTAGGGTATAAACCGCAACCGGTGGTATGTCGATATATCCACCCACCAACATCAAATCGGCCGGATCAAATACCGAAAAGAAAAAACCCTCTGCGAGTATCGCCGTTAAAAACGATGGCCACAGTACCGACATCGCTAGTCTTAACATGATCCGATCTCCTTGCGTCGCATACTAGCCTAGTGCTGCAAGGCTGAAATATTTACAGTACTTTCATGCGGCCAGCGCCAGCTGCCCTGCAGTCGCCAACTTTGCGCTGCATCTTCTATTTGCACCTGCCAGCGAGCACGCTCCAACATGGGCAAAGCAATAGAAAATTCGCCCTGTGAATCAGGCTTCACTATCATGCGCTCATCTTTGTGAGGTACCGTGGGGTGTATCAACAACAGTGTCAGCGGTGATGCACTAGTAAGACCTCGAATCTCGCCCCTGAGTATGCCTGCGGCAGGGTCGTAACGCAGAGATAACGCAAGGCCTAGGGTTGCAGCGATACGATCACGCCGCAGATCCTGATTAATCGCCTTGCCTTGTTTATAGTAGTCATCCACTACCAACGCATCTGCACCAGAAAATGAAATCCACATCGTTACTAAGCCGGCCACGACTACCGTAAATGGGCCCAGCATCAATAACCAAGGCCAACGATGCCTGTACCAAGAAGTGATCTGGTGATCGTGCGTGTTTGTTATCGTCATTATTTTTTCTGGTTA
>CAYUDI010000009.1:12744-22710 GCA_964443585.1 uncultured Bifidobacterium sp. | reverse complement strand
AAGTTGTATGTCGGGATTATCAATATCTGTCAAAGTAAACCAAATCTTGTTTGAACCCTTTACACCTTGGTCCGGGCCTAGCCTAACGTTCACTGGTACAGCTCTGGACTCGGTAGCTTGCAACGAAAAATTTCCTGCCCCTTGCAACTGTATGCTCTCTATACCGCTCACACTAATGTGAAACCTGTGTGCGCTTTCATCGGTGTTCATTATCTGCAAGCGATACACGTTTTCTATCATGCCCTCTTCAATCTCACGCCCCATCGATCCACGGTCGCGTATCACATCCATTTTTACCGGGGTGCGAGTAAAGAATGTTCCGAAAAAAATACTTAAAACAAGTAGCAAGATACCCGTATACATAAGTACTCGCGGACGTACTATGTGATTCAAAATTTGATCAGCTGACCAGCGATTAACTAATGCATGATCCGTCCAAAAACGCACCAGCCCGCGCGGTAGTCCTATTTTATCCATCACGCTATTGCATGCATCGACACATGCAGCACAACCTATACACTCATACTGCAGACCTTTACGGATATCGATACCGGTAGGGCAAACCTGCACGCACATAGAACAATCGATGCAATCACCCAAGGCTTTGGTGGTAATTGAATCATCTTTATGTCGCGCGCTGCGTGGCTCGCCACGCCCTGCATCATAGGTAATAATCAGGCTATCTTTATCAAACATGGCGCTTTGAAAACGTGCATACGGACACATGTATTTACAGACTTGCTCACGCATCCAACTCGCATTGCCGTAGGTGGCAAATGAGTAAAACATCACCCAAAACCATTCCCAAGGGCCCAGCGTCAACGATGAAACTTCATACGCCAACATCGTAATCGGCGTGAAATAACCTACGAAGGTAAATCCAGTCCATAAGGCCAGCGCACCCCAAATCAGATGCTTGAGAAATTTTCTGGAAAATTTTGCCATGGATGCTGGCTGACGATCAAGGCGTATACGCGCACTGCGGCTACCTTCAATTTTGCGCTCTATCCACATAAAAATTTCGGTGTATACCGTCTGTGGGCAGGCAAAACCACACCAGACGCGGCCGAAAATTGCAGTGAAAAGAAATAATGAATACGCACTGATAATTAATAGCGCTGCAAGATAAATAAAATCCTGTGGCCATAAAACGATGCCAAAGATATAGAACTTACGTGCACCCAGATCGAATAGAACAGCTTGTCTGCCATTCCACGAAAGCCATGGCAAGCCATAAAAAATGAATTGAGTAACCCAGACAAAAACCCAGCGTAGTGTTGCATATCTTCCGTGTATTTCGCGCGGGTAGATTTCTTCCCGCGCTTTATACATTTTGATTACGGCAACGTCTGGTGAAGCGCTATCCATGAAAAACCTTATTTACTCGCCGCAGGTAATGTCGATATATTCGACAAACCCCAGACATACGCACTAAGCACATGAATTTTTGCCTCGCCGAGAAATTCAGCAAATGCTGGCATCACATTATTACGACCGCCACGTAAGGTTTCCATGATGGTTGCAACACTACCGCCATACAACCACGTCTTGTCAGTTAAGTTAGGAGCACCCAGCGCAGGATTACCTTTACCATCAGCGCCGTGACAGGCCACACACGCGGCAAACTTTTCTTTACCCACAGCGGCCTTAATAGGATCGGCAGCCGACCCCGACAGAGACACTACATAGTGGGCTACATTTTCGCTATCTTTTTCGGTGCCTAGTGCCGCCCCCATAGCAGGCATGATGCCGTTGCGACCCTTCAGAATACTGGCCTTAATAATTTCTGGATCTCCGCCATACAACCAGTCGCTATCGGTAAGATTGGGATAACCCTTGTTACCGCGCGCATCTGATCCATGACACTGAGCACAGTACGTTAGAAACAAACGCTCACCAATAGCGCGTGCTTGTGCATCGCCAGCGAGCGTTTTTAAATCTATCTGCTGGTATTTAGCAAACAAAGGGCCGTATTCTTCATCGGCGAGTTTTAATTCATCTTCGTACTGAGCTTTTGACGCCCAACCTAATTTTCCTTCATACGTTCCCAGACCCGGATACAAAAAGAGATACACCAGGCCAAAAACAATGGTGATATAAAAAAGCCACATCCACCAGCGGGGCATAGGATGGTTCAGTTCCTCTAAGCCTTCGTCCCATGTATGACCGGTAGTTTCAACATGACCTTCTTTATTCACCGCTGTTTTAATAGTGTATTGTGACCACAGCAGCCAGGCACATCCAAAAACAGAAATTACCGTTAAAACGGCTATGTAGATTCCCCAAAATCCGCTCGTAAAATCAGCCATGATATGGCTCCTGCGATTTGGTCGTTAGTGATTCATCGTCTGCGAAAGGCAGCATGGCGGCTTCATCAAAATCTTTTTTGCGCGCACTGCTATACGCCCAGACGACTATGCCGAGAAACGTGATCATGCAAATTAGTGTGACAACACTACGCGCATCTGTAACCCATTGTATGAAGTCCATGATTATCTCCGTGCCTTGATGTGTATACCCAGACCTTGCAGATAAGCGACTAATGCATCTTGTTCTGTTTTTCCTTCTAACTCTTTAGGAGCAGCAGCAATTTGCTCATCGGTGTAAGGGTCGCCCAGCCGCTTGAGTGCATTTAAATGCGCCACTACCGATTGTGGATCCAGCATAGCCGTAGCTAACCAGGGATACGCCGGCATATTCGATTCGGGAACCAGATCGCGAGGATTATTGAGGTGTGCACGATGCCAATCATCGCTATAACGAGCACCCACCCGTGCCAGATCTGGACCAGTGCGTTTAGAACCCCACTGAAATGGTCGGTCATAGACAAACTCACCCGCCACGGAATAATGTCCGTAGCGTTCAGTCTCTGCACGAAAAGGTCGAATCATTTGCGAATGGCAGTTGTAGCAGCCCTCGCGGATATATACATCCCGACCTGCCAACCGGAGTGGGCTGTAAACCGTAAGACCTGCAACTGGCTCGGTGGTTGATTTTTGAAAAAACAGAGGAACGATTTCAACCAGACCACCGATGCTGACGACTAAAATCACCAGCAATATCAATAGCCATGGTTTACGTTCGATTTGATCATGAGTAAATTTCATTTATCTCTCCGTTAGCTAGGCAGGAGCGCCCGTCAGCATTGGTATACGGCTGTCTGCGGGTTTGCTGCCATTAATGGTTTTGTAGGTGTTGTATGCCATGATCAGCATGCCCACCAAATCCAAAACGCCACCTGAGAGGCGTATCACGTAGTAGGGGAAAGTAGCTTTCACACTTTCAACGAAGGTGTAGGTCAAGGTGCCATCTGTATTTACTGCGCGCCACATCAATCCTTGCATGACCCCAGCGATCCACATCGAAGCGATGTACAAGACGATACCGATAGTCGCTACCCAAAAATGCACTTCTATCAGCCGCTTACTCCACATTTCTTGTTTGCCGGATAAACGTGGCAGCAGGTAGTAGATAGACCCCATAGAGACTAGCCCTACCCAACCCAGCGCACCTGAGTGAACATGCCCCACAGTCCAATCGGTGTAGTGGGATAACGCATTGACAGTTTTAATCGACATCATGGGACCTTCGAAGGTGGACATGCCATAAAAGGACAGGGACACGATCAGGAAGCGCAAGACCGGGTCATCGCGCAATTTGTGCCATGCACCAGAGAGGGTCATGATGCCGTTGATCATGCCGCCCCAGCTAGGCGCCAACAAAATCAACGAGAACACCATGCCTAGCGACTGTGCCCAATCAGGTAAGGCGGTATATTGCAGATGGTGCGGGCCTGCCCACATGTAGGTGAAAATCAGCGCCCAAAAATGAACGATGGACAAGCGATATGAAAATACAGGACGCTCTGCCTGTTTAGGGATGAAGTAATACATCATGCCCAAAAATCCTGCAGTGAGAAAAAATCCCACCGCATTGTGACCGTACCACCACTGAATCATTGCATCCTGTACGCCGGTATATGCAGAGTACGATTTAGTGAGCGAGGCTGGCATGGCTGCCGAGTTCACAATATGCAAAATGGCGACTGTCAAAATGAAGGCGCCATAAAACCAGTTGGCTACATAAATATGTGATGTCTTGCGTTTCCACAGCGTGCCAAAGAACACTACTGCATACGAAACCCATACTAATGCGATCAAAATATCGATGGGCCATTCAAGTTCTGCGTATTCTTTACCGCTAGTGATACCAAGGGGAAGTGTGATGGCGGCAGCCACAATCACTAACTGCCATCCCCAAAAGGTGAACGAGGCCAATGCATCCGAAAACAAACGCACCTGACACGTTCGCTGCACCACGTAGTAGGACGTCGCAAACAATGCCGAGCCACCAAAGGCAAATATCACTGCATTGGTATGCAAGGGCCTAAGACGACCATAGGTCAGCCAGGCGGTATCAAAATTAAATGCTGGCCATGCGAGTTGAGCGGCGAGGACCACCCCCACTAGCATGCCCACCACTCCCCACAACACGGTCGCCACGGCGAATTGCTTAACGACCCTGTAGTTGTAGTTCAGTGCTGTATCCACAAAAACTCCCTCTGGTATCCGACCAAGATGTCCGGAGAGTACGTTTCAAGTGGAGAAACTTCCTTGACTTGAGTCAAATTTCACAGGAAGGGGGGTACAAATTAGGCTGGGCTTATTTTTTGTTATGCCCATCAGACCGATCCGTATTGGAATGAATACTGTCGTCGTCTTGCAGTATTCGCATGCCAGGGCCTTCCAGGTCGTCAAACTGACCCGTATCCATAGCGCGAAAAAATACCCATAGTGCAGCGAATACAACCACCACAGATAATGGTATCAAAAGGTATAAGGCTTCCATTAGCGACCTATATCCATGTGTTTGGAGGGTTTGGGAAGACGCTCTAGGCGCAGCGCATTAAGCACCACACCCGCCGAACTGACCGACATGCCCAATCCCGCCATCCAGGGTGCCAATAAGCCAAATGCCGCTGCCGGTATGGCAAGTAGATTGTAGATGGTTGCCCACACCAGGTTTTGTCCTATTACCCTCATGCAGGCTGTGGCTGCATCTGCAGCATCGATCAGTGATGAGAGTCTGCCTGACAAGAGCACCACATCAGCATGCGACTGCGCCAATGCCGCGCCTGAACCCATGGCAAACGACACATCGGCTGCGCGCAACACAGCAGCATCATTCATCCCATCGCCTACCATAGTCACCCGTGCACCCTGACTTTGTAGCTGCTTGACGAAAGCCAGTTTTTGATGCGGCAACATACCGCCTCGTGCCTCGTCTATTTTCAACGTATCTGCCAATCGGTTGACTATGCTAGGTGCATCTCCAGAAAGCAAAATAACGCGCTTGCCACGTGACTGAAAATAGCGCACCACCTCGGCTGCCTCTGGTTTAAGCGCATCGGACAAATCAAATCGCGCTAACCAACCGGAGGTATTCCCAAAATAAACACAGGTCATCTCATCTGGCTCGTCTACGATTAATTCAGTACCTGCCAGCGCAGAAACAAAGTCATAATTTCCTATGCGATGCAACTGACCATTTACTATCGCCTCTAGCCCCTGTCCGAGGTGATGTGTGAATGTATCGATAGACATCTGTACGGGAGGAAGGTGCTCCGCTGCCAGCACCAAAGCGTGCGACAACGGATGGGCACTTCCCGCTTCGATTGCTGCGGCCATCTGCAAACTCTGATCGCGACTCGCATTTCCATAAACCTTGGTCTGTCGTAGCTGGGGTCGCCCCTCAGTCAGCGTTCCAGTTTTATCAAAGACCACATGCGTGGTGCGATACAGCGTCTCAATGACGTGCGGCTGTATGATCAGTACGCCCTGTCTGAGTAATCGATCCGTGATTGCCGCAAGTGCTGATGGTGTCGCTAATGACAACGCACATGGACACGACACCACTAAAACCGCAATAGCGATAGGCCACGCACGCGCGGCATCATGAATACTCCAAAATACCAGCACAGCTAACGCAAACAATAGCAGCACACTAACAAACCATGCAGCTACTTGGTCAGCCCACAATGCAATCGTGGGTTTGCCTTGCCCTGCACTTTCTATCAAACGAATTAATGCAGACAAGGTACTGTCTCTGGCGACTTTTTCGACCCGCAGCACTACGGGTTGACTAATATTGACTGCACCACTGGCTACCGACTCACCAACCCCTCTGGGCTGAGGGCGGCTTTCCCCCGTGAGTAACGAAAGATCTATCGTGGTTACTCCATCGACGATGATGCTATCGACAGTAATCGCCTCGCCTGGTTTACTCAGTATGAAGTCCCCAGCACGCAGCGTAGAAGCAGCCACCAGGGTCGTGGTTTGATTATCTGGAAAGCCCGCCATGAGATGCGCGGATTCTGGTAACGCATATTGAAGTTTTTCCAGCGACGCTGCTGCACGACGACGCGCTACTAGCTCGACATAGCGGCTAGCCAGCAACAAAAAAATAAACATGGTGACAGAGTCAAAGTAAACATCACCTGCGCCTGTGATGGTTGACCATGTACTACCGATGAAAGCTGCAGCAATACCCAGAGCGACCGGTACATCCATACATGGAGTGCGTAATTTAATGTCTGTCCATGCACCCCGAAAAAAAGGCAGCGCCGAATACATAACAGCAGGTAGCGAGAGAACTAAACTGGCCCATCGCATCAATTGTTCTAAATCCGGCTCTATGCTTTCGGCATCGGCTAAGTAAACCGGCACGGCATACATCATGACCTGCATCATGGCCAAACCTGCGACAAACAACCGCTTAAACAGCGTGCGGGTATTTTTGCGTAACAGTTCACCATGTCTAATGGGATCAAAAGGATAGGCCGCATAGCCAACTTCGCGCACAGCGCGAATGATGTCACTCGGTTTTGATAGCGTGGCATCCCACGTCACGTAGAGCTTTTCCGTGGTTACATTCAGATGAACACTTTTTAATCCCTGCACTTGTGATAGTCGTTTTTCTATTAACCAAACGCAGGCAGAACAGCGTATGCCTTCGACTGATAAAAGGGTGTGTGCATCTCCGTCACCACCAGAAAATTGCGCTGCGAATTCAGGAGCATCATACAAATTCAACGTCTCTGGCAAGGGCGCAGCAACGCTCTCAGGCAGTTGTTGGCGACTGCTGTAGTAAGAGGTGAGCCCAGAATTAACGATCGCTTGCGCTACTGCCTGACATCCCGGACAACACATGGGCTGATCGACATGATCTATTTCCACATGCCACACACTAGCTGCAGGCACCGCAAGACCGCAGTGAAAACAAGATGTGTGAAGTTGCGGTTGCATGGAAATCGTAGTCATCGATTTATCGTCGGCGTAATGCATACAGCATCTATCCAGCCATGAGATATACCAGTCGATAGACGAAATATGCCCAACAACCCAAATGCAAGCACTACGGCACCCGCCGCCATTCTTACTGCAGGTTTTTGTAAATTGGCGCGCACTCGTGCACCCAACAAGCCCATAGAAAATAACAAAGGCAGCGTACCCAACCCAAAGGTAAACATCACTAACGCTCCGTGAAATGGCGAGCCAGTGAGCAAGGCTGTCATCAGCACGCTATAGACCATGCCACAAGGGACCCAGCCCCACAGCCCCCCCAAGGCGGTGGCCTGCCACAGATTTTTTACAGGTAGTAATCGGGCAATGTAAGGCTGCACTCGACGCCACATCCATAGACCCACGGACTCAACGTGCGCCAAGCCGTGCCAGATATTCATTAGCGTAAGCCCCAGCGCAATCAACAGCACATTAGCGATCCAATAGCCTATGCTTTGCATTACCGTTATGTGTATGAGTGCAGGAACGCTGCCTAAAAAACCTACTATAGCGCCGGCAATCATGTAGCTGCCTATGCGGCCTACATTAAACGACAGCACACGCAAACTCCCCTCAGCAAAAAACCTATCTAAGCTAGTCTGACGAATAACAGCCACGGGAAACGGCTTGCGAGAAGATCCTGCAACGGAAAAAGCACCCACTATCCCGCCACACATTCCTACGCAATGCACGCCACCCAAAAGACCGATGAGAAAAATTGGTAATAATGCTATTGGAGTCACAGAAAAAATCACAGAATCTGACAATAACGAACTGTCGCTGATTGTAACTTCCGTGCTTGCTGCAGGTGGTGATCAAAGGCCATACATATAGTTCGTATCACTAGCCGACCCCGCAATGTCACGCTGATCCATTGGTCGTCGATCGTCAACAATCCCATGTCGACAAACTCCTGTAACTGTGAAAGTTCAGCTGCAAAATAGTCGTTAATTGTGATCGGAAAGGCTTGCTCAAGCGAGCTTATCGATAATTCTAAATTACACATCAACATTTGTATGATGAAGCGCCTCATAACATCATCCATACTTAGCTTATAGCCACGACCAATTGGAAGTACGTCTTTATCCAGAGCCGCGTAATACGCCTCTAGCGTTTTGACATTCTGGCTATATAACAGCCCCACTGAACTAATTGCCGATACACCGCAGGCAACCAGATCAGCTTCTGCATGGGTTGAATATCCCTGGAAATTTCTATGTAATCGTCCTTGTCGCTGCGCTACTGCCAGTTCATCGTTGGGCTTGGCGAAATGATCCATACCGATATACACATAGCCCGCCTGAGTAAGCGTCTTAATGCACAAGGCCAGGATACCAAGCTTGGTATCTGAATCAGGTAGATCGTGTTCATGTATGCGTCGCTGAGGTTTAAACAGATGCGGCAGATGCGCATACTGATACACCGCAATGCGATCTGGATCGACTGCAATGATGTGTTGCAGTGTCTGCTCCATAGTCGCCAAGGTCTGTTTTGGTAATCCATAAATGAGATCAATACTAATTGATCGGAATTGAGCTTCACGAGCTGCAAGTAGGATATCCAGTGTTTGCTGTTTTGGCTGAATTCGGTTTACTGCTTTTTGCACCTCGTAGTCAAAATCCTGCACACCCAAACTAAGTCGGTTAAACCCCTGATGACGCAAATAATGGATGCGTTGCGGGCTTACACTACGCGGATCAACTTCGATGGAGTACTCACCTTTTTCATCATCCGACCATCGAAACCAGTACCGGATATGGTCCATCAGATCCTGCATCTGCTCATTAGATAAATACGTTGGTGTACCGCCGCCAAAATGACACTGCTCGACGTAATTAGCGTCAGCAAATAGCTTACTCTGCATCGCTATTTCTTTTTTTAGATACTCCAGATAGATAGCTGCTTTTTCCTTATTTCGAGTGACTATCTTGTTACAGCCACAGTAGTAACAAACGGTGTCACAAAAAGGGATATGTAAATACAGCGACAAGGGATGGTATCCGCCTCTGGCGCGCACACGATTAACGGCCTGTTGGTAATCGTTTAAGCTGAAATTCGCAGTAAACCGGTCTGCTGTGGGATAGGAGGTGTAGCGTGGTCTGCTCTGAGTGAGTCTGCTTACTAACGTGGGATCAAACTCAATCTGCTGGACATTCGGCAGGGCTGTTGCTGATGTAGGCATCGTTTATCGCTCCGCGCCACCCGCGCGTCTGTGGTGAGCGCAGTTATGAGGCCCGGCCAAGTCTAGAGAGACTGCTAAGCAATTACCTTGACCTACATCAAAACTGTCAGACCATTAATCTCTGCTGATCGTGGTGCTTACGCTTGGCAGATAACCCAAACTAGCCTAGCCTGACTCATTAATCTTGCAAATCGAGAGTAAGCACCACTGTGTCTGATCCTGCGCTGCGTTGAATTTGAAAATTAAACTGTCTTACCAATTGCAATAAGGCGTGATTATCAGGCAGAGTCTCTCCCACTATCTGTCGTGTACCACGATGCCGAAAATAATCCAGTAACTTCCCCATTAATACATGGCCTAAGCCGTGACCCTTGCAATCCGATCGAACCACAATGGCAAATTCAGCATGTTCATTGTCTGGGTCTGTTATGGCTCGCACCACAC
>CAYUDI010000009.1:11061-12734 GCA_964443585.1 uncultured Bifidobacterium sp. | reverse complement strand
TTCTTTCGCCACTCTCTGGGCACAGGTAGGCCTTCGCACCACACCGAGTGTTTCATCATCCCCATATATATTCTTACTAACTGCAATGAAGGCCATTTCACGGTCATAGTCAATTTGCGTCATGCGCGCCAGTACGCTAGTCTGTAATTGACGTACCTGAGCAAACAGTCGCAAATGTATATCCTCAGGGGCTAGTAAATTAAAAAATTGCTGATGCATATCGCTGTCTTCAGGACGTATAGGGCGCAACAGCAGCGGCTTGCCCATCCACTCTATGGTTTGCTCTAACTCGTGTGGATAAGGACGTATCGCTAAGCGATCATCTGCACGTAGTGCCGTTGATGATGAAATTTTAATTCTGGCATCCAGTGCGATTACCCCCTCCGCATCTGCCAGAATAGGATTGATATCTAGCTCGATAATGTCCGGAAGATTGACCACCAGCTGACTTACCCGCAACAGCAAATGATAGATCGCACCCTCATCGGCTGGTGGGTGATCCCGGTAGCCTTTCAACAAACGGGCTATCCTGGTGCGATCAATCAAATCGCGGGCGAGCACCGTGTTTAAAGGTGGTAAAGCAAGTGCCCTGTCATTCATCTCCTCGACGGCAATACCTCCCTGACCAAAAAGTATCACTGGCCCGAATACGGGATCTGTACTCACACCCACGATTAATTCCTGAGCATGAGGGCGATGTATCATGGCCTGTATCGAAAATCCTGTGAGCTTTGCATCAGGTCGCAATCGTTGCAATCGCTGTTGAATAGTAATCGCCGCTGCTTCAACAGCCTCTGCATTGGGTAAATCAAGAATGACGCCACCCACATCGGTCTTGTGACTAATTTCTGCTGACAATACTTTGACTGCAACTGGAAAGCCGATCTGCTCTGCCAAAACACGCGCTTGTGCGGGTGTAGTCGCGACCCGTGTTTCAACCACGGGAATCCCGCATGCTGCGAGCAGAGCTTTGGCCTCGGGTTCGCTTAGCAAGCTTCTTTTTTCAGATGAAACAGTGGCTATGATGGCGCGAGCTGCTGCAAGATCAAATGACGCTGATATAGGATCAGCCACAGGGGCTTGCATTAATAATTGTTGATTGCGTCGGTACTCGACCATCTGTAAAAAAGCTTTTACAGCACGTTCAGGCGAAGAAAATTCAGGTATACCAGCCTGCGCAAACACATGCCTGGCCTGAGCTACTCCGCCCTCACCCATCCAGCAAGCCAACAACTGACGATCGCTGCGTTGTGCAAGCGGCAAAATAGTACGTGCGATATCCAAACTGGGCACGATGGCGGTTGGTGCATGAATGAATAGCACCGGTGTATTAGCGTGTTTATCAAAGAGTATGGATAACGCTTGAAGGTAGCGCTCCGCAGGTGCGTCACCAATGATATCTAAGGGATTACCTCTAGACCAATTCGCTGGCAAAATCTTATCTAATGCATCACGCGTGCTGTCTGCAAGAGTCGCAAGACGACCACCTCCAAGTATCAATGCATCCGTAGCCATCACGCCCGGGCCGCCGCCGTTCGTAAGAATCAGCAAATCGTCTCCATTTTGCACACGCGATTGAGCCAGTGTTTCAGCAGCGTCGAATAATTCTTCTGTACTCATCACTCTGAGCATTCCTGCACGACGAAATGCCGCATCGTATACAGCATCTACAC
>CAYUDI010000009.1:0-11051 GCA_964443585.1 uncultured Bifidobacterium sp. | reverse complement strand
TTTCACTACCAGTACAGGTTTGCTTCGTGCTGCAGCGCGCGCTGCAGACATGAACTTACGCGCTGAACGAATTTCTTCTATATATAAAAGTATCGATGCAGTTTGTGAGTCTGTCGCTAGAAAATCAAGGACATCACCAAAATCCACATCGGCGACATCTCCGAGAGAAATACAGTGTGAGAACCCTACGTTGTTTGAGCGCGCCCAATCGAGCATCGAGGTTAGCAGCGCACCCGATTGCGAAACAAATGCAATTTTTCCTGGTAATGCATCTGTGTGAGCAAAGCTGGCATTTACATGGGCGTACGGCGATATCAAACCTACACAATTAGGCCCAAGAACACGCAAGACATACGGGCGTGCAGCATCCAACATGGCTTGACGATGGCTGCGTCCATCGCCATGATCAGCACCCATTCCTGCGGACAGCACAACGGCGGCACGCGTGCCCTTCGCCCCTAACTCAGATACTAAGCCCGGTATAGTCGCAGGGGGTGTCGCAATCACTGCAAGGTCAGGTGCAAAAGGAAGACTGGCGACATCGGGATAAACAGGTAAGCCCTGTAGCTGTGTGTATTTAGGATTGATCGCCATTAACATGCCAGGCTCCCATCCCGTACAACTGATGAGAAGATTGGATAAGACTGTCGCACCCACACTGTGTGGTCGGGAACTGGCACCGATCAGAACGACTGATTTAGGTCTAAATAAGTAGGAAAGATTGCGTATGCTCATGAGCTCACTCTCCCACGAATTACCTGGTGCTGACGATATGCGCAGTCTGAAAGCTGTCCGATATTTGACTTGAGTCAAATTTTACGAAACATGACATCTATGTTCTCCTCTACTATTTAGCCGCGGCTGGGTCTGCGAGTGAACTCTCAGACAGCGTGAAGTGCGAGCTGCTAACAAAGCAATCGCTACTAGTTTTTAGTTGCGAATTACAAGGATTTCATCATGACCTACAAATCTATACTGGTGCATGTGGACCAGACTGCTCAGGCACGCGAACGTATACGTCTGGCAGCAGCAATTGCTGAGAACATGCAAGCCCACTTGATCGGAACAGCTATGACGGGCGTTTCTCACCTGGTTTTGGAACAAGGATCGTTTAATCAACATGATCCAATTTTTGATCACCATCTGAAAAACTTGCGTGCTTATGCACGTCAAAGTCTGGACACTTTCGATACCCTGATAAAAGAGACACGATTGTCATCGGTAGAAAGCCGGCTGATGGAGGATGATGCGGTTGGGGGAATGACTCTGCAAGCACGCTATGCTGATCTTTTAGTCATAGGCCAGTTTGATCCGGTTAGCAGGGTGCCCGGCGTAATGTCTGACTTTCCAGAATCTGTGGTGACGAATTGCGTCCGCCCCGTGCTTATCATGCCCCATACGCATAAATTTACTGCATTACCTACAAAAATAGCGGTCGCTTGGGATGGAAGCATGACAGCAACTCGCGCTCTGGTAGGTGCCCTACCAATGCTAAAACAGAGCAGTCGAACGGATCTGATTATTTTTAACCCTACAGTGAATCCTGATAGACACGGTCAAGAACCTGGCGCTGATATCGCCCTGTATCTGTCGCGACACGGCATCAAAGTGACTATTGTTTCTCGAGACACGCGCAGTAGTGAGGCTGAAGCTTTGCTATCATACTGTTCAGATCAAACGATAGAGTTGGTGGTAATGGGTGGGTACGGCCACACCCGATTTAGGGAAATGGTACTCGGGGGTGCTACGCGCGAAATGCTTTTATCAATGACTGTGCCCGTACTGATGGCCCACTGAAATTCACTAGCGATACACCATCACCGGTAGCATTGAATGCGCTAGTACCCGCTGAGTTTCGCTACCTAATAATAATTTGTCCAAACCACGACGGCCATGCGACGCAATCCAGATCACATCACATTGCGTATCGTTTGCCGTTGCGATAATTTCTTCGTAAGGATGAACACCTCGCTTGACGATGATTTCGCATCCAACCTTTGCACTTTCAGCTAAGGTTTTGAGTTTGTCTGCATTTGACTGGGCAGCCTGATCCTGGGCTTGTTCGTAGGATGATAAATCCAACATCGCTCCTGCTTCGGGCATCAACATATAGGGATATAACTGAGCCACAGATAAAGCAACGATGCTCGCTTTAGTCGCGGCGGCAAATTCTATAGCCGCCTTTGCTGATTTTTCGGAGATGGGTGATCCATCGGTAGGAACGAGAATTTTTTTAAACATTATGACTCCCTGAATAAGTATGGTTTTCCCTGACTCTAGCAAAGCACTCGGTAAAAAAATTGACCTTGATCAAATTGACCAGAGAGGCGGTTCATCCATGAGTGCTACTTGCTCACGCATCTCAAGAATACGATCTTGCCAATAACGTACAGAATTAAACCAGGGGAAGGCCAACGGAAATGCCGGGTCTTCCCAACGCATAGCTAACCAGGCCGAGTAATTCAATAGTCTGAGCGTGCGCAGTGCCTCAAGCAAATGAAGCTCACGCTCATCAAACGCAAAAAAACTCTCATAGCCAGCAAGTACATCGCCTAGCTGACGACTCATCTCAACTCTATCTCCTGAGAGTAGCATCCACAAATCTTGAAGCGCAGGCCCCATGCGGCTATCATCAAAATCAACAAAATGCGGGCCTTGGTCTGTCCAGAGTAAATTACCTGGATGGCAGTCACCATGCAGTCGCAAAAGATGGATATCTCCAGCACGGGAGTAGCAGCGATGTACTGCCTCCATGGCTTGTTCGGTAATACTCATCCAGCTCGGACGCAATTCAGACGGAATGAAATCATGCGCAAGCAACCATGCTCTGGGACGCTCACCAAAACTAATGGCATCTAAACTGTCGCGCTGAGAATAAGGATGTCTGGCACCGCTTGCATGTATGCGGCCCATAAACCGACCAATCCACTCCAGGCGACCAGGCTGATCTAGCTCAGGTGTACGTCCGCCTTGTCGCTCAAATACGGCGAAGCGATATCCCAGGTGATGATGTAAGGTTGCACCATTTAATGCCATCGGTGGTACCACAGGTATTTCGTCGGCCACTAATTCTGCACAAAACTGATGCTCTTCAAGAATAGCTTCATCACTCCAGCGGCCCGGGCGGTAAAACTTGACAATGACGGGTGGCCCTTGATCCAGCCCTACCTGATACACACGGTTTTCATAGCTGTTTAAGGCAAGTAGTCGGCCATCACCTTGCAAACCCAGAGTATCCAATGCATCGAGCACTGTATCCGGACCAAGACCTGCAAATGTATATTCGGGAATTGAATTCATGCGCACGATTGTAGTCTGAATAGTATCAATTCGATGACGAGCACATCGTTCGCGCGCCAAACGGTTACACTATTCTTTCTTACTTTTTTTGAGATTTACATGCCCACCGATCAGTTATTGTCAGAACAAGAGTTCGATGAGCTCGACCGCTTTCTGTTATCAGAACGATGCAGCGATGAGGCGATGACCATGGATGCTCTGCATGGCTTCCTGACATCTATTGCCATCGGCCCTGACGCCATAAGACCTGCTGAATGGATGCCACGCGTCTGGGGCCCAGAGCCGGAAGATGCGCCAAAATTTCGCAACCCGGAACAGGCCAAGCAAATTGAACAATTAATACTTCGAACACTAGAGGACATACGTTTAACGTTTGAAGTCGCACCCAATGACTTTGAACCACTCTTTTGCGAGCATCAATGGAAAGGCCAAACCATACTCGACGCTGAGGCGTGGGCCTGGGGCTTTGTCGAGGGCATGTCACTTCGTGACGAAACATGGGATTTACTGCTGCAATCTCCTCAGGGGGAATTGCTGCGAGCCATACATTTACTCGGCGCCGAAGAAATCGAAGAAAACGAAGTCGCCCTGATAGACGATCCCATGAAATGTCACAAGCTGGCAGTTGAGATCGAAGCGTCTATTCCACAAATATACCGATTCTGGCTACAGCGCAGAAAAGCTAATTCACATTGAGCTACTCAGATGATGCGCCCTTTTTCAGGGCGCTAAATCAAACACCAATACTTCAGCTTTTCTTCCATCGGTAATATGTAGTTGTTGTTCTTTTTCTACCAATAACGCATCACCTGTTGTCAATTTTTCTCCATTGACTACAAGATCACCCGTAATTAAATGCACATAGGCTTTACGGTTGGGATCAAGCGCTAACAGCGTTTGCTGATCACCATCGAATAAACCAGCATAGAGTTTTGCGTCAGCATGAATTAAAACGGCATCTCCTACGCCATCAGGCGAAGCAATCAGTTTTAAATTCCCCTCTTTCGACGTTTTGGGAACCGTTTTTTGTTCATAGCTCGGTAGGATATTGGCTACATTGGGCTTTATCCATATCTGTAAAAAATGCGTGGTTTGATCTTGAGCATGATTAAATTCGCTATGCATGACGCCGGTACCAGCACTCATTCTTTGCACGTCACCCGGCGGTATGCTTTTTACATTGCCCATACTGTCCTGATGCGCCAATTCACCCGATAGTACGTAGCTTATGATTTCCATATTTTGATGACCATGTTTTCCAAATCCCTTACCTGGAGCTACTCGGTCTTCATTAATAACTAATAAATTTCCCCACCCCATAAACTGCGGGTCGTAATAACTCGCAAATGAAAATGAATGATAGCTCTTGAGCCAGCCATGATCAGCAAGTCCACGATCGTCTGATTTACGAATTTTAAACATAGAAATAGTAGTATCAAAAAAATGAAATTTTTAACGTGCCAGCTAACAGGTTACACAGAAATAAAATGCTGACGGTAATACCTCAGTTCTTCTACCGATTCGCGTATATCTGCTAATGCCGTATGCAGTTGATGTTTTTTGAAACCTGCGATTAATTCTGGCTTCCAACGTCGGCATAATTCTTTGAGAGTGGATACATCAATATTCCGGTAATGGAAAAAATCTTCTAATGTAGGCATGTGACGCGCCATAAAACGACGATCCTGGCAAATCGAATTGCCACACATCGGTGACTTACCTGCCGGGACATAAGCTCGCAAAAAATCGATCATCTGTGCCGATGCCTGCTCTTCGGTCGTTGTAGATGCCTTGACTCTGTCGATCAGGCCGGAACGGCCATGTGTTCCTTTATTCCATGCATCCATGCCATCCAAGATCTGATCTGTCTGATGAATAGTAAAAACCGGGCCTTCAGCAAGTACATTCAGTTCTGCGTCCGTAACTATGGCTGCAAGCTCAATGACCCGATCAAGGTCAGGGTTTAGGCCTGTCATTTCCATATCGATCCAGACCAGATTCATTTCATTGGGAGCAGAGGGTAACGGTGAGTGGGTTGACCCCTGATCGACTTCTGGTGCTTGTGACATAATCTGCTTTCTAGTTGGTTAAATCAGCACTTAAACAATAGTTACTATTTTCTCACATGGATCCTCAAAGCTTTTCATTGCTATTTGCCGCCTTCGTTGTGGCCACCCTGGTAATCAAAATGTGGCTGGCATCTCGCCACATACGCTATGTTTCGCAACATCGCGCCACGGTACCCGAGCAATTTGCCCAAAAAATTCCACTGGCTGCTCACCAAAAAGCGGCAGATTACACCATCGCTAAGACCCAGTTAAAGCTCATACTTTTAATAGTCAATGCGGCCGTGCTTATAGGTTTTACGCTACTCGGCGGCCTGCAGTGGTTGTCACAGGCCATCATTCAATTTACTGGCCCGGGAATGCTGTATCAAATCGGGCTCATTGCTGCAGTCGCGGTTATTTCTTCAATCATTGATTTGCCGCTGGATTACTACAAACAATTCCGTCTGGAAGAAAAATTCGGCTTTAATAAAATGACGCCCGGTTTATTCTTTTCAGACATGCTTAAGCACAGTCTGATAGGTGCCTTAATTGGCATACCACTTATTTGGGTAACTTTGACAGTAATGGAACAGGCCGGCTCACTATGGTGGCTGTATGCCTGGATACTGTGGTGCGGATTTCAAATATTGATGTTAGGGCTCTATCAAAATCTGATTGCACCTCTGTTTAATAAATTCACACCTCTCGATGACGACAGTCTTAAAAACCGTATCGAAGGCTTAATGCAGCGCGTGGGTTTTGCCAGCAAAGGCTTGTTTGTTATGGATGGTTCGCGCCGCAGCGCGCATGGCAATGCCTACTTCTCAGGATTTGGTTCAGCCAAACGTATCGTTTTTTTCGATACACTGCTCTCGCGACTCGCTCCTAGTGAAATCGAAGCTGTGCTCGCCCATGAATTGGGTCATTTCAAGCTCAATCATGTGATTAAGCGCATAGGCATTATGTTTCTTATTTCTCTAGGATTTTTAGCACTGCTGGGTTACCTGAAAAACCAGACATGGTTTTTTCTAGGCCTGGGTGTCATGCCCATGATGGATACAAGTAATGATGCAATGGCACTGATTTTATTTATGTTTGCTCTGCCTATATTTACTTTTCTGTTCTCGCCTTTGTTGTCTATAGCGTCACGCCAGAATGAATTCGAGGCAGATGCTTTCGCTGCTAAACACAGTAATTCTCAGGACCTGATTTCAGCATTGGTAAAGTTATATGAAGACAACGCATCAACGCTCACGCCCGATCCGCTGCATTCTGCATTTTATGATTCCCATCCCTCTGCCAGCGCGCGTATACAACGCCTGCTAGCGATTTAATCACCCCATGAACCTAGATCACCTGCTCCAGCAATCCTGCCGTCATCTGGAGCAGGCGGCATCGCCAGAGGATATTGCGCAAGCCCTCACTCTATTGCCGAACTGGGCCATAGAACACGATCTGCTGGTGCGTACGTTTCGGTTTACTGATTATCATCAGACCTTGGCGTTTGTGAATGCCATCGCCACTATCATTCATCTGGAAGACCATCATCCTGAACTCGTCGTGGGCTATAACCGTTGCGCGGTCCGTTACAACACGCATTCCGTTAACCATGGCAAAGGTGGCTTGTCTGAAAATGATTTCATCTGTGCCGCAAAAATTGATGATATTTACGATCATCAATTTTGCTAATTTATGACAGAACTTGATGGCCTGATCGTTGCTGCACATGGCAGACACTATCTGGCAAAGTCCGCAGGCAAGTACTACCTGTGTGTCACGCGTGGGAAAAAAAATGATGTCGCCACTGGCGACCGTGTACTCTTCAAGCAAACGTCACCCGATCAGGGCGTAATAGAAAAAATTCTTCCTCGTACCACCCTACTTTACCGCTCGGATCAGTACAAATCAAAACTGCTGGCAGCCAACGTTAGTCAATTATTGATCGTCGTGGCCACTGAACCGGGATTTAGCGATGATCTGATTTCACGATCACTAGTGGCAGCTAACGCCACGGGTATTTCAGCACACCTACTATTAAATAAAACTGATCTCGAAGCACGCTTACCCGCTGCACGCGAACGTTTAAAACTTTATGCAGGATTGGGTTACAAGGTGCACGAACTCAGCGCTCGCCAACGTCCCGACGATACCCGGGCCGTGCTGTTGCCGTTGCTAACTGGCCAGAGCACAGTGCTCATAGGTCAGTCGGGTATGGGGAAATCTTCGCTGGTTAATTTGATGGTGCCCGATGCCGACATGGCCGTAACTGAAATATCGCAACGCTTAGACAGCGGTAAACATACAACCACGTTTACCCGTTTGCTGGAATTGGACGAAAAAAGCAGCGTCATCGATTCGCCGGGCTTTCAGGAATTTGGTCTTTATCATTTATCCGAAGGTATGCTGGAACGCGCCTTCCCAGAATTTGAAGCCCACTTGGGTAATTGCCGCTTTTATAACTGTCATCACATCAATGAACCTGATTGCGCCCTGCTGGCCGCTGTCAACACAGGCGAAATCCACCCAACTCGGCATGAACTCTATCGCCAGTTGTTGCATGAAGCGTCACAGAAACTGCATTGACCCCCTAGAGGGCTGCCCAGAAACAGCCAAAGCCCTTATAATCCAATGAGTTAAAACGATACGGTGGCTTCCAGCCGGAGCTGCCGTTTTTCATTTATGGCAATAAAACATTACCTGCAATTTGCCGACTTCACGCTCGATGAGTATGAGTATCTGATCGAACGCACGAAGATCATTAAACGCAAATTCAAAAACTACGAGCCCTACCATCCCCTGCTGGATCGTACGCTGGTGATGGTGTTTGAAAAAAATTCTACGCGCACGCGTTTGTCCTTTGAAGCTGGCATGCACCAGCTCGGCGGCGCGGCTATTTACCTCAACACGCGTGACAGTCAACTTGGCCGTGGCGAGCCAGTCGAAGATGCAGCACAGGTTATGTCCCGCATGTGCGACATCATTATGATTCGCACCTTTGGTCAGGAAATTATTAATCGCTTCTCTACTAATTCACGAGTTCCGGTGATTAATGGATTAACTAACGAATACCACCCATGTCAAGTCTTTGCTGATGTTTTTACTTACATTGAGCATCGCGGCTCGATTATAAATAAAACAGTCGCATGGGTAGGTGATGCAAATAATATGCTTTACTCCTGGCTGCAAGCTGCTGAAGTGTTTGGTTTTCATCTCAACGTATCCACCCCCAAGGGATATGACATTAATCCAGCGTTAGTTTCATCCGACAATCAGCGCTATACCGTATTTAAAAATCCATCTGATGCTTGCGATGGAGCTGACTTAGTCACTACGGATGTCTGGACTAGCATGGGTTATGAACAAGAAAATGCCGCGCGTTTAAGTGCCTTTGATGGCTGGATAGTCGATAGCGCCAAAATGAAACGTGCCAACAAAGATGCTTTGTTTATGCACTGCTTACCAGCGCACCGTGGTGAAGAAGTATCTGCTGAGGTGATCGATGGACCACAATCGGTGGTATGGGATGAGGCAGAAAATCGTTTGCATGTACAAAAAGCTTTACTAGAATATTTAGTTCTAGGCAGAGTCTGATCACTTTGTCGCAGTTTGCTTACTAACGAGTTGTACAGCTACGCTGGTTCGTTATAAAACTCACACTTAATTAACATCTACCTAATTCGTTAGATCTTCAAGGAAAGCTATAAAATGAGCGACATCAATAAAGTCGTCCTCGCCTACTCAGGCGGACTGGATACCTCTGTGATTCTTAAGTGGCTGCAGGATAACTATCACTGCGAAATTGTCACCTTTACCGCTGATTTGGGCCAGGGTGAAGAGCTCGAACCCGCTCGCGCCAAAGCCCTGAAATTCGGTATCAAGCCGGAAAATATTTATATTGATGATGTGCGCGAAGAATTCGTACGTGATTTTGTATTTCCTATGTTCCGTGCCAACACGGTCTACGAAGGCGAATATTTACTGGGCACATCGATTGCACGTCCATTAATTGCAAAACGCTTAATCGACATCGCGCGTGAAACGGGTGCTGATGCTATTTCTCACGGCGCCACGGGCAAGGGTAATGATCAGGTTCGTTTTGAATTGGGTGCGTATGCACTCATGCCCAATGTGAAAATCATTGCGCCATGGCGCGAGTGGGATTTACTCTCGCGCGAAAAATTACTCAAGTATGCAGAAGATGCCGGTATAGATATCGACATGAAACACAAAAAAGGCGGCGCACCCTACTCCATGGATGCCAACCTGTTGCATATCAGTTTTGAAGGACGTCATCTTGAAAATCCTGGTGCAGAAGCAGAAGAAGCTATGTGGCGTTGGACGGTTAGTCCAGAAGCGGCGCCTGATGAAGCGGAATATTTAGATGTGGAATTTAAACATGGCGACATCGTTGGCTTAAACGGTAAATCGTTGTCCCCTGCAGCGGTGCTCACTGAATTAAATCGACTCGGTGGCAAGCATGGCATAGGACGCCTTGATCTGGTCGAAAATCGTTACGTCGGTATGAAATCACGCGGATGTTACGAAACGCCTGGCGGCACCATAATGCTACGCGCGCACCGTGCCATAGAATCTATCACTCTCGACCGTGAAGTAGCGCACCTTAAAGATGATTTGATGCCGCGCTACGCGTCGTTGATTTATAACGGTTACTGGTGGTCACCCGAGCGTGTGGCGCTTCAAACACTGATCGATCATACGCAACATAACGTCAACGGTTGGGTACGCATAAAACTGTATAAGGGTAATGTGATCGTTGTATCACGCGACTCCAAGACCGACTCCCTCTTTGACCAAACGATAGCGACATTTGATGAAGATGGCGGCGCGTATGACCAAGCTGATGCTGGCGGCTTTATTAAACTTAATGCTTTACGCATGCGTATCGCTGCGAATGCACGCATCAAGCGCGGCAAATAATGATCAGAAAATAAAGGAGCTTTCATGAGTACTCAATTCGACCATGCATCCGTCGTTAAGAAATCGAATATTTTCTTTGATGGGAAATGTATTTCACATACTGTTATTCTTGCTGACGGAACAAAAAAAACGGTAGGCGTGATTTTGCCATCGACACTCGTATTTAATACCGGCGTTCCTGAAATTATGGAAATCACGGCAGGTACATGTAGAGCGCGCATCAAAGGCGAGGCTGACTGGAAAACCTATGAAGGTGGGCAGAGTTTTAGCGTGCCCGGCGATTCCAGCTTTGAGATCGAAGTAACCGATCCTGTGGATTATGTCTGCCACTTTGGATGATAGTTTTAACCTGATCCCGGCACCTCCGGGATCAGGAGTTCTTTAGACCACTACTGGCTCTATCTCTAGCATCACTCCAAAACGCAGACGCACATCCTCTTGTATCGCGTGTGCCAATTTCAAAATATCTGCACCCGTGGCACCGCCGCGATTAATCAGTACCAGCGCCTGCTTTTCATGAACACCTGCTGGGCCCAACGATCTACCCTTCCAACCGCACTGATCTATCATCCAACCTGCAGCCAGCTTGACGCTACCATCGGCTTGAAGATAACTGACTAACTGTGGGTATTTTTCTTTCAGAGCGACGTGGACTTCTTGCGTGACAACAGGATTTTTAAAAAAACTTCCCACGTTACCCATCACTGCAGGGTCTGGCAGCTTACGGCGACGTATAGCAATAACCGCTTCTGAAATTTCATGCGC
>CAYUDI010000008.1:22670-24999 GCA_964443585.1 uncultured Bifidobacterium sp. | reverse complement strand
TTCCCATTGTTTTGTTCTATCAGCTTTACGTTGTGGTGTAGTTCTTCCAGCATGTCTAGATTAAAACAGGGCACTCCTGCCGGCTTCATGTAGGTCCACAGAGCTTTCAGTGACTCGTTGTAGTCGTGTGTTATTTGATGATACTGACGACGTGGTGGTGAATAGACGCTTGATTCATCGACTGCTGAAGGTGTAAGTACATTGCATGCTGTCATATGTTTTCTCCTTTTCGCCAAGAAAGATATTTTGATGTAAATTTCTATTTGTAATTTGTCATGTGTTTTTTATATCTACTTGAGCGTATCGATTTTCTTTCATTTTGAATTTTGAGACATATCAATACTGTTCAAGTTGACTCAAGTCTAAAAACAACTCAAAGATTAAAAAAAATAATTAGTAAATTTTTTTATTGTGCTAATACTATTTGATTACTTTGTTATTTTGGTACTTGTCGAAAATTTCTCGGTGTGTATGTTTGATGTAATCATGTGTGATTGCTGAGTTACAATTTGGTTTTATATTTACGAATGCTTATATGAACGATAAAAAATTCGATAAGGCTTTACGTCAGCTAGTCGCAAATAACAAAGTGTGGGCTGCATCCATGATTGCCCGTGACCCGGACTTTTTTCTCAAGCTGATGTCGCAGCAGTCGCCTGAATTTCTTTGGATAGGTTGTTCGGATAGCCGTGTTCCAGCCAATACTATTGTTGGGCTTGAGCCAGGTGAGCTATTTGTGCATAGAAATGTTGCGAATGTTGTAGCGCATTCTGACCTAAATAGTTTGTCAGTTTTGCAGTTTGCGATAGATGTGCTGGGTATTAAACATGTGATCGTTTGTGGCCACTATGGCTGTTCAGGCGTCGATGCGGCCATGGAACGTCGTCGTGTTGGATTGGCAGATAACTGGTTGCGACATGTGCAAGACGTTCATCAAAAACATGCACACTATTTTCCAGATAGCTTGCCTGCACATGATCATTGCAATCGGCTGTGTGAATTGAATGTGATTGAGCAGGTATCCAACGTGTGCCAGACGACGATAGTTCAAGATGCATGGGAACGTGGTCAGGACTTGACGATACACAGTTGGGTTTACAGCCTGGAAGATGGTCTGGTGCGTGACCTTGGTTTGGCTGTAAGCGATATTGAGTCTTTACCTACGCAGTTGGCTACTAGTCTTGCGCGCTACGATTAACCCTAATTTATTTCTTTTGGTTGCTGCGCATCGATAGACATTGACTATTTATATAAATACCATTTAGTCGATCTATTGTTAGGTTTAGATGTGGTGAGGCTTTTAAAAACTGTACTCTTCGCTTGGGAACTGTCCTGTTTTAACAGCGTGATGATATGCCATGATTGCAGAGCGTATATCGTGTTGACCCTGCATGAAATCGCGAACAAATTTTGGGCGATGGCCAGGAAAAATACCCAACATATCGTGTAACACGAGCACTTGACCTGAACAATCAATTCCAGCCCCTATACCTATCGTCGGTATACCTAATGCCTGCGTTACATTTTTTCCCAAGGTCGCTGGTATTGCCTCCAATACCACCATAGCGGCACCGGCTTGTTCTAATGCGATGGCATCGTTTAGCAGTCGTTCTGCGGAGCTAGTATTTTTTCCTTGAACCTTAAATCCACCTAACTGATGAACTGATTGTGGTGTAAGCCCTACATGACCGCATACTGGAATGCCTCGTTCTACGAGATGGTGCACGGTCTCGGCTAGCCAGTCTCCACCCTCTAATTTGATCATCTCAGCACCTGCACGCATAAGTTGTGCAGCATGAGTAAATGCTTGGAGTGGTGTGCCGTAGCTGGCAAAAGGAAGGTCCGCCACGATCATAGAAGACTGTGTACCTCTGGCTACGCAGGCAGTGTGGTACGCAATCTCATCGACGGTGACTGGTAAAGTTGAAGCGTGTCCTTGTATCACCATACCCAATGAGTCACCTACGAGTATGACATCTATACCGCAATCATCGATAAGTCGGGCAAAGCTCGCATCATAGCTAGTGAGCATGACGATTTTTTCATTCTTTTGCTTCATTTCCCCGAGCGACAGGGTAGTACATTTTTTACGGCTGGATACGATGTTCGCGTCACTATTAGCTGCCATGATGAATTAATCTCCGCGACTAAAAAATTCACGCTTGCCACGCATTCCAGCGATGCGTTTCATAAGTAAATCAAAGTCTTCAGTACGCTCTATAGGGTTGAGATTTTCTGCATTAACCATCAATAAGGGTGTGCTCTCATACTGGTGAAAAAATCGACTATAACTTTCACAAAGTCGCTCCAGGTAAATATCGGAGATACT
>CAYUDI010000008.1:0-22660 GCA_964443585.1 uncultured Bifidobacterium sp. | reverse complement strand
ACCACTCTCGCTTGGAACACCTCGGCGCTTAATACGTTCTGCTAGTGTTCCTGGCGTGGCTTGTAAATAAATAACCAAATCAGGCTTAGGAGCGGCCTGGCTAAAGTGTTCATACATCTGATGATATAAATGTAACTCATCATCAGCCAAGGTAAGGGCAGCAAAAATAGGATCTTTATCGATCAGAAAATCGCCTACGACGGGTATGGAGAAAAGATCTGTTTGAGCAAAGTCGCGAAGTTGATTCATGCGCTGAAATAAAAAGAACATCTGAGTCGGTAAAGCGTATCGAGCAGAGTCTTTGTAGAAGCGTTGCAGGAAGGGATTTTCTTGTGGTTGTTCCAGAAGAGCTTGCGCGCCGGTTTCCGCTGCAATACGCCGCGCGAGGCTGGTTTTACCTACGCCTATCGGTCCTTCGACCACAATAAATCGGTATTTGTCGAGATTCATGGCCTGTGATGATACGTGATTTTGATTCTATATCAACGACATAAATAGATACCCTACAACCGCCGCTGATACTCCGCCTACAGCCAACTTTCATTAGCGAGCGCATGTATGGTTTGCTCGGTAAGGGTGGTCATATAGCTACTGGCTAAACCTACACCTGGGATGCGAATTGTAGGGTCAAGTTCTAGTAAAGGTAATAGAACAAAGGCACGATTCATCATTCTCGGATGCGGCACAACTAATGTGTCTGTGCTTATTTCAGATTGACCGTACAAAAGCAGATCAAGATCCAGTGTGCGAGGGGCATTGATAAATGGTCGTTCGCGACCAAAAATTAATTCAATTCTCTGTAACTCTGTCAGCAGAGCTTCTGCTGCTAGACGGGTATCTAACCTGGCAACCGCATTAATGTAATCATCTCCCTGGGCGTCCACAGGTGTGCTTTTGTACAAAGATGAAAAACTATGCAGCTGGGTATGCGGAAGCGTTTTTAATTTATCAAGAGCACATTTGACGTTTTGTAGCGAATCTCCCAGATTTGCACCGATACCCACATAGGATGTAATTGCTGCCATTAGCTTTTTTCTGCATTAGGTTCGCTACGCGTGCGATTACTGCGGCGCCGACGTTTTTTTGCAGGGGCATCAGTACCTTCTACTGGCTTTTGATTGATGAGTAATTCTCGGCCACCCCCATCGGCTTCCATAAAATCTGTCCACCACTGGCCTATTTCTTCATCTATCTCGCCAGAGGCACAGCGTAAGAGTAAAAAATCATAGCCGGCGCGCATGCGTGGGTGTTCAAGCAGTTTGTAGGGAGATTTGCCGACACGTCGCTCGAAGCGCGGCTGCATGGCCCAGATATCGCGCATGTCGGTTGCAATACGTCGTTGCAACGCTAGTTTCTCTGTTTGGCCGTCAAGTACATCATCTGCTGCTAAGTGCAATGCTGGGATAGGATATTCGCCAGCCGCCCGATAGGCTTCCCATTTTTCAAGTACTTGATGCCATAACAGAGAGGCAAATAAAAAACCTGGGGATACGGTTTTACCTACTCGTATACGTTCGTCTGTATTTGCTAGTGAGAGGGTGACAAATTTTTCACCCAAGGGCTGCTCCAGAACGACATCAAGCAAGGGCAATAATCCGTGGTGTAAACCTTCCTTACGTAAGCGTTGCAGACAGGCCATGGCATGTCCGCTCATTAAAAGCTTGAGCATTTCGTCAAACACGCGAGCAACAGGTACGTTATTAATCAGCGGCGCCATAACAGCCATAGGCTCGCGAGTATCCGGGGCAATCGTGAATTCAAGTTTGGCAGCAAAACGCACTACCCGTAATAGCCGCACAGGATCTTCACGGAAGCGAGCTTCTGCCTTTCCAATAATGCGCAGGGTACGGTTGCGTATGTCTTTCATACCTCCGTGATAATCCAGCACCACCTGCTCCGCTGGATCGTAATACATCGCGTTAATAGTAAAATCACGACGCGCAGCATCTTCATGCTGCAAGCCAAACGTGTTATCGCGAAGTACCCGACCGTGTGCATCTTTGGGCGCTTCGTCAGTAGAATTGCCCCGAAAGGTCGTTACCTCAATGAGGTCTTGACCAAACATGACGTGCACTATCTGAAAGCGACGTCCGATAATAAAAGCACGTCGGAATAGGCGTCTAATTTCCTCAGGTGTTGCATCAGTGGCGACATCAAAGTCCTTGGGTTTTAAGCCCAGTACCAAGTCTCTGACAGCTCCTCCAACAACGAAAGCTTTAAAGCCTGCTTTTTGCAAGGACTGTGTGACTCGAATGGCGTTTGCAGATACATCCTCAAGTTCTATGCCGTGTTCTCCCGGCCCGAACATTTTCGGTCGAATCTCGGTAGCACTCTGAGTGCGCGCACCCAAAATTCGGCGGATGAATTTCTTAATCATCGAATAGCTGAAGAATAGGCCAGTTGTGAAGCACTGCATGTGCTCTCAGGCTGGCGTTCGGGTTGGTAGCTACAGGGTTAGTCACTACCGATAGCAAAGGAATATCATTTTGTGAATCGCTGTAAAAAGTACTGCGCTCAAAACTTGCCAGAGTCTTGCCTAGTGAAGCTAGCCACTCATGGGTATTGATGACTTTACCGTTACCAAAAGGTGGTGTGCCTATCAGGCGGCCAGTAATTTCACCACCATCGCGCACTTCAGGTTCGGCTGCTATCAAGTGAGGAACGTTAAAAGCTTGGGCAATGGGTGCGGTAACGAAGCGGTTCGTGGCAGTAATAATGGCCACTAAATCACCTGCGCTTTGATGATCATGCACAAGGGCGCGCGCAACTGGGTGTATCGCTGGCTGAATAATTTCAGCCATGAACTCAGTATGCCATTTGTCTAGCTGTTGACGAGGAAAACGCGACAAGGTACCGAAAGTGAATTCAAGGTACTCAATAGGGTTGAGTGTGCCATTTTGGTACTGCTTAAAAAATTCTTGATTACGCTTAGAGAAAGCATCAGCGTCTACAGCACCAGCACGCACCAAAAACTGTCCCCACTCATAGTCAGAGTCTAACGGTAGTAAGGTATTGTCCAGATCGAAAAGTGCGAGATTCATGGTCTGGTATTAGCTTCGCCTGACTGCAGCAGTTCTCGTAACAGCGGCATCGTGATAGGTCGTTGGGTTTCTAGTGAATAGCGATCAAGTGCATCCAGCATGGCAGACAATGACGGCATATCACGCCTGAAGTGCGTTAATAGATAGGGTAACACGCCAGGAGAAAGTGATAGTCCGCGAGACTGAGCAGATTGTGACAGGGCATCTATTTTTTCTTCGTCGGATAGTTCGTGTAATTCATAAATCAGACCCCAGCCCAGCCGAGTTCGCAGATCTTCTCGTAAGTGTAGTTGTGCTGGCGGTTGATTCGCTGTCGCAACCCAGTAGCCACCCGTATCCCGTACATGATTAAACAGAGCAAAGGCTGCTTGCTGGTGTTGTTCTGAAAGTTGATCAGTATCGTCCAAAAGATACATGGTGTGTTCTGCAGACCAGACAAACTCTCTCAGTGGATGAGCGGCCGTTAAAACGCGCGCGTTCGCCTGCTTAAGTAAGGCTTTTAGCAAGTGCGATTTACCAGAACCCGGAGGGCCCCAAATAGTAATCATCCTATGCATGACGTTGGTATGGGATTGCTCGACAATGCTGGCCAATAGTGTTAACAGCTCAGCATTTTTACCTACGACAAAATTGGATAATGTATGTGGTCGCGACGTACCCCAGTCGAGCAGCAACTGCTTCATGATTGCTTATAAAAACTGCTGTTCAAATAATGTTGTCTTGCTCTGCGAAAAACAACTGAAAGTATGGCTGAGGCTGGCAGCGCCAGCAGTATCCCAGTAAAACCAAACAGCTGAGCGAAAGCGAGTAATGCAAAAATAACAGTGAGTGGATGTAGGCCGATACGCTCGCCGACGAGTCTGGGCGTCAGATAAAAACTTTCCAGCATTTGGCCTATTCCATACACTACGGAGACAGCAATCAAGCCATACCAACCATCGAAAAACAAAATGGCTGACAAAACAGCGAGTGTCAGACCCAATCCGAAACCAATGTAAGGAATAAACACGAGTAAGCCAGTAATTATTCCAACCGGCACCGCGACTTCAAAACCAGCAATGGCTAAAGCAGTGGAGTAGTAGGTTGCAAGCAGTAGCATGACCAGCAGCTGACCACGTAGGTATTGAGCGAGTAAATGGTCAACTTCGCAGGACATATCCGCGACCAGTGCTATCCACCGCCGGGGAATCATAGCGGCGAATCGAGCGATGACGTGATGCCAGTCAAGCAGCAGGTAAAACAGTACGATAGGTATGAGCAATAGCATTGCGACCAAGCCTATGACTGCGCTGCTGCCTTTTTTTATCCAGCCCAACCAGTTCAGCCCCGCGCTGTCGATAGTATTGAGTTGTTGTGCCAGCAGCGATTTCATACCAGTACTGTCTAGCGGCAGACTTACTCCCGCCTGTAGCAGGAGCGGCCGTATGGCGCGGTCAAAAGCATCTAAAAGCAGCGGTAAGCGCTGCTGTAAAGCAGGAAGTTCGGCGGCGAGCATGGGTACTACGACCAAAACTACCGCAGCTAGCATTAGGAGAAGAGCAATCATCACTAGCAGCACAGACATTGATCTGGGCAAACCGCGCTTCGACAGCCAGTCAACTCCCGGATTAAGCATGTAGCCGATAACGGCAGCGGCGACAAATGGCGTAAGCACTGGGCCAAGTAGCGCAAGCAGCACATAGAGAATTACGCCAGCGCCAAGCCAGAGGACTACAGGTCGCTGTTGGGGATTGGGAAATATCGTCATCAATACAGAAGTAAGACAAGCCCTTTTGGTAGAATACTTAACATCAGGCGTCTGATAATTATTCAGACGTTCATTCTACCTTTTCCTCCGCCCTTCCCACTATGTCCTCTAATTCAACAGTCTCTCTGTCCTACCGTGACGCAGGTGTCGATATCGACGCCGGTGATGCTCTGGTAGAAGCGATAAAACCCTTCGCTAAGCGAACCATGCGCGAGGGCGTATTGGCGGGTATCGGTGGTTTTGGGGCGCTGTTTGAAGTCAGTAAAAAATTTCGCGAGCCTGTGCTGGTCTCGGGCACGGATGGTGTGGGTACCAAACTGAAACTGGCATTTCATTTGAATCGTCACGATACGGTCGGTATTGATCTGGTGGCCATGAGTGTCAATGACATCTTGGTGCAGGGCGCTGAGCCTCTTTTTTTCCTGGATTATTTTGCATGTGGACGCCTGGATGTAGCGACAGCTACCGATGTAATCAAAGGAATTGCTGCGGGGTGTGAGCAAGCTGGATGCGCATTGATAGGAGGGGAGACTGCTGAGATGCCCAGTATGTACCCCGACGGTGAATATGATCTTGCAGGTTTTGCTGTAGGTGCTGTCGAAAAATCAAAAATTATCGATGGTAAAAAAATTCGGCCCGACGATGTCGTACTCGGCTTGGCATCCTCCGGTGCGCATTCCAATGGGTATTCACTGGTACGCAAAATTATTGACGTTGCCAAGCCAGATCTACAGGCTGATTTTCATGGTCGCCCGCTGGCTGATGTCCTGCTCGCGCCTACGCGTATTTATGTCAAGCCATTACTCGCCCTGTTGGAAAAAATAGAGATCCACGGCATGGTGCATATCACGGGCGGTGGTTTGGTTGAAAATATTCCGCGCGTACTGCAACCCAACCTAACGGCTGTATTACACAAAGATGCGTGGACCTTGCCGCCTTTATTTCAATGGCTGCAAAAGCATGGCGGTGTAGCCGATGACGAAATGCACAGGGTATTTAACTGTGGCATAGGAATGGCCGTTATAGTCAGTGCAGCGCTGGCTGATCAAGCTGAGGCTGAGCTAAAACGATTGGGTGAAACAGTTTATCGAATTGGTGAAATACGTGAACGTGAAGAGGGTGAGGCACAAACCTTAGTGGTTTGATGCAAATCGTACCGCGATAAAAAAACCGCATCAGCGGTTTTTTTATGGTCTTAGGTTTTGAACTACCAAAGGTCAGGCTTAATACTGCGCTTTGCTGTTGCCGCCCTGGGCAAGCGTTTGTAATGGAGCAGGGCCAGAACCAGTGCGTGCAATACTCGGAGGTGGAACGATACGCGCAGGCTGGTTTAAGTTATCCCGGCTAGACAAGACATTGCTGGTCGCCTCTGGAGCAGCATTCCATACAGGGTCAGCGATACCCTCAAACACCGATCGTAATTGTTTACCCCAGGCGCCACGCAGCATTTGAAAATACTGATTTTTTTCATCGATAGTCACAAAGCGAGTAATCGTCAGCGCATTTTCATCATAGAGCAACAAATCCAGTGGAAATCCAACGGAAATGTTGGAACGCAGAGTCGAATCCATAGAGATCAGCGCGCACTTTGCCGCCTCGTCTAATGGTGTGTCAGGGGTAATGACGCGATCAATAATCGGTTTGCCGTACTTTGATTCGCCGATCTGAAAATAGGGATTCTCGTCGTGAGATTCAATGAAATTACCTGCTGAATACATTTGAAATAGCCTGCAGCGCTCACCACGAATTTGTCCACCAAATACTAAACTCACATTAAAGTCGATACCGAATTGCTCGAGTGACTTTGCATCGCGTTTATGTACGCTGCGTATTGAGTCACCGACTATTTGCGCGGCTTCGTACATGGAGGACGCAGTCCAGATACTGGTGCCATTTGGTGTCAGATATTCCGAGATAGTCTGACGCACTGATTGGGAGATAGACAGATTACCCGCAGTGAGCAAGACCATGATTCTGTCGCCGGGATTTTCGAATAGCGTCATTTTTCGGAAGCTCCCGATATGATCGACACCCGCATTCGTGCGGGAATCAGAAAGGAAAACTAGTCCGGAATTGAGTCGCATCCCAACGCAATAAGTCATGGCTAGTCCCGAATTATGGAAAATGGCATTTTAGCGTACGAAGAATAAATGTATTTGGTGTGAGTATCTGACTTAACGGCCGATGTCCCGCACTTTTACTGTGACCGACATCGATTCGGTACCACCACCACGACGTATGCCGCGTATGGGGGCTGCAGATTCATAATCGCGACCCACAGCTAAACGACAATAACGATTGTTCTGCAGGCAGGCATGGGTTACATCGATACTAATCCAGCCGGAGTAGTCAGTTTCGTCAACCCAGACATCAATCCAGGCATGGCTGGCACTATGGGCTACATCGCCCGGGTCAAGATAGCCAGAGACATAGCGAGCTGGGATACCAACGGTGTGGCAACAAGCAATAAAAAGATGGCTGTGATCTTGGCAAACACCTTTGCCCAGGGCTAACGCTTCATCGGCTGCACTTTCTGTGGCCGTCGCTCCTGACTGATAACTGACTTCTGAACAGATAGCCTCAGCTAAGCTAATAAATTGCGAGCTACCTGGATGAGCTGACAAATGACGACCAGAAAATTCTCGAATAGTCTCGGTCGGCTCGGTCAGGCGTGAGGGAACCGTAAAGGCCAACGGAGAGACAGACAATCTATCGGGCATACGGCCTCGATCAGCTGACTGCACTTCCACCAAGCCACTGGCAACAATCCGTATCTCTTGGTGAGGAAAAGCGAGTGTGAACATATCGCTGCTATTGCCAAATGCATCAAGTGAGCTTTGCCGCTTCCCTTCACTGGTAATTTGCCATTGCTGTATACGCTGACTGTGTTCTGCACGCGGTGTTAAGCGCAGCAGCTGTAATGTATATCCTACGGGTTTTTCATAGCGATAGAGAGTTTCATGTCGTATGGATAGCGTAGAGGTTTTCATGCGGCAAGGGGAAGTAAAAAATCGCGGCTAACGCGATTACCTAGTTCGTATACTTGCTCTAAAAAATGAGTAAGGTAGTCGTGGAGACCATGCCGCAAAATGTCGTCCATGCTATTAAATTTAAGATCGGCATGCAGTCGACCAGCAAATCGTTCAGTCTCGGACGAAATATCATTTCTCACCTGAGCCAAATTAGTTTCAACTTCATTCATGCAGGCAATCAAGGAGCGTGGCATATCTCCGCGTAAAATCAAGAGCTCGGCAACACGCTCTGGTGTAATTACATCGCGGTAGGCTTTGCGGTAGGTTTCAAACGCGGATACTGAGCGTAGCACCGCTGCCCAATGATAAAAATCTCTGTCTGCTGTGCAGAGTAGCTCGCGGTCCGCACCATGAAATTTCACATCCAGCAAGCGCGCTGTATTGTCTGCGCGCTCGAGAAACGTCCCTAGCCGTATGAAATAAAAAGCTTCGTCCTTAAGCATGGTTCCTATAGTGACACCACGTGAGAGATGTGAGCGATGTTTAACCCACTCAAAAAATTCACTAGGTTCGCGTTCTAAAATATTTTCTTTTAGTAGCGTATTCATTTCCAGCCACGTGGTGTTTTGCGTTTCCCAGACTTCTGTTGTTAATGTGCCGCGCACAGCGCGCGCATTTTCGCGCGCTTGTGTCAGACACGAAATAATAGACGAATCGTTATCCGGATCTTTCACCATGAAATCAAGTACATCCTTACGCGAGACAATGGCGTATTTATCATCAAACGTAGGCTGTAATTCGGAGATACCCAGAACAGCGCGCCATCCTTGTTCAGCGGCTTCTGCTGATTGTGGTAGTAGTTGAGTTTGAATGTTCACATCCAGCATACGTGCTGTGTTCTCGGCGCGCTCGGTGTAGCGAGCCATCCAGAATAAATGATCGGCGGTACGACTCAGCATATTATTTCTCCAGTACCCAGGTATCTTTGGTGCCACCGCCTTGCGATGAATTGACCACAAGTGATCCCTCTTTTAAGGCTACGCGTGTTAATCCACCAGGAACCATGGTCACAGTTTTGCCCGACAAAACAAATGGTCGAAGATCAATATGTCTCGGGGCGATACCAGATTCGACATACGTAGGACAAGAAGAGAGTGCCAAGGTGGGTTGAGAGATATAGCCCTCTGGCTTTGCTTTAAGCCGCTCACGAAAAACATCGATTTCTGCCTTGGTTGATGCGGGCCCCACGAGCATGCCGTAGCCTCCGGCACCGTGAACTTCTTTAACGACTAATTCAGAAAGATGATCTAGCGTGTACTGAAGATCTTCTTTTTTACGGCATTGATAAGTAGGGACATTCTTTAAGATGGGCTCTTCAGAAAGATAAAAGCGAATCATGTCGGGTACGTAGGGATAGATGGATTTGTCATCTGCAACGCCTGTGCCAATCGCGTTGGCGAGAGTGACTCGACCCGCACGATAAACAGACAGTAAGCCAGCAACGCCTAACGAGGAATCCGACCGAAATACAAGTGGATCAAGGAAATCATCATCGATTCGGCGGTAAATTACATCAACGCGCTTGGGGCCACGTGTGGTTCGCATGTAGACGTGATTGTCGTTGACAAACAGGTCTTGTCCTTCGACTAGTTCCACGCCCATTTGTTGAGCCAAGAAGGCGTGTTCAAAATATGCGGAGTTATACATACCGGGTGTCATGACGACGACCGTAGGATTATCAACGCCTTGCGGTGCCACTGAACGCAGCATATCGAGCAGCAAATCCGGATAGTGGGCAACAGGTGCAACTTTATGGCGTGCGAACAAATCAGGGAACAGCCGCATCATCATTTTTCTGTCTTCCAGCATGTAAGACACGCCAGAAGGTACGCGTAAATTATCTTCTAATACGTAGAACTCTCCAGCTCCCGCGCGCACAATATCGACTCCGGCGATATGCGCATAAATGTCTGAAGCTACCGAAATACCTTGCATCTCCGGACGGTACTGCGCATTACGAAATACCTGGTCGGCCGGTAGTACGCCCGCTCTGACGATAATTTGGTCGTGATAAATATCGTGGATAAACAGATTGAGCGCTTGTACGCGCTGTTTCAAACCTGCTTGTAGTTGCGCCCATTCAGACGAAGGAATGATGCGCGGAATTATATCGAAGGGAATGAGCCGCTCTGTACCTGCATCGCTGCCATACACTGCGAACGTAATCCCAACGCGACGAAAAATAACATCGGCCTCAACACGCTTTCGGGCCAGCATATCGGTGGGTTGTTCCGCTAGCCAGTCTTCGAATGACCGGTAATGTGTTCGGACTTCAGCGCCCCCGTCCACATACATTTCATTAAAAAAAGTGGCCATGGGCCCTTTACCCCGAAGATTTAGTTGTTAGATAGTCTTAGGGATGTATCAAGAAATGTGCCAGTACTTCCTTAATTAGGTTTGCGCAAATTTTCCAGCATCGCAATTTCCGCTGCACCAGGAGGCTCAGTCAATAGCGATACGATGATCATGGCTAGGAATGCGGCGGGTACGCCAAATATACCTGCGGATGCGGGGGCGATATGAAACCACTGGTGCTCTATACCACCGCCTAGGCTGGGACTGGTTTGCACCAAATAGATGAGGCAAACAAAAAAGCCAGTCAACATTCCCGCGACCGCCCCTTCTTGGTTCGCACGTTTCCAAAAAACGCCCAAAACAAGTGCAGGGAAAAGAGTCGAGGCCGCCAGAGAAAATGCCGCACTTACTAACGACAAAATATCACCGGGTCGAAAAGAAGCAGCATACGTGGCCAGCAAGGCGACAACGAGTAATAACAATTTCGAAATAGTGACTTGCCGCTGACTAGACGCTTCTGGATTCACCATTTTGAAATACGTGTCATGAGCTAATGCACTGGAAATAATCAGCAACAGACCATCGGCAGTCGATAGCGCAGCTGCCAAGGCGCCAGCGGCAATTAAAGCGGAAATGACATAGGGTAGGCCGGCGATTTCAGGAGTAGCCAGAGCAATCATGTCGCCATCGATCGTTATTTCAGCTAACTGAATCAGCCCATCCATGTTGATATCGATGATGCTGATCATGGGTTTGGATTTATCGATATTGGCCCAGTAAGTTACCCAGCCAGGTAAGTGGGCATAGTCTATGCCAACCAGATTGGTGTAAATCTCAAATTTAACCAACACCGCCATGGCCGGCAGTGCAGTGTAGAGCAACATGACGAAAAAGAGTGCCCAGAACACGGAGGTTCGAGTTTCTTTCACCGAAGAGGTGGTGCAGGATCGCATGAGCAGATGAGGCAGTGCAGCAGTGCCCAGCATCAAACAAAACATCAAGGCAATAAAATTATTACGTTTGATATCGGAACTTTGCTGATCCGTTCCTGGAAAGGGTTGCGTGTGTGATTGCAGTGGCTGAGCGCGCGCTAGATCAAGGTCCATCTCTTGCTGCCAAAGACGTTTTGCTTCTGCAGGACTCTTCGGGTATTCAGCCAGTAAACGGTTCGCTGATTTGATATCTATGAGCGATGCATTATTTGTCTGCAGATCTTGTAAATGTCTGCGAGCTTCTACTCGACCTTCATCCCACGATTGTGGGAGTCTGGCGATTTTTTTTTCATAGCGCTCAGCTCGTTTACGATACAAATCACGAACTTGTTGTTCACTACTGTCATCTGCCAGTATGTATTCGTAGGCAGTCAATTTGGCAATCGCTGATCCATACGCAATTTGCGGCAGTGGCACCCCGGTTTGCTTGGCGGATAGCCACGCAACCGGAATAGTAAAAGCGACAATGATGATGATGTACTGTGCAATTTGCGTCCAGGTGATTGCTAACATTCCACCCAAAAAAGAGCATACTAAAATACTCGCCAAGCCCAGAAAAATACCCACAGAAAAATCGATACCCGTAAAGCGTGAGGTAATTAGACCCACGCCATAAATTTGAGCCACAACATATGTAAACGACACGAGTAAGGTGGCAACGACGGCAAGTAATCGAACTGCATTACCACGTCCATTTTTTCCAAAGCGTGCAGCGAGATAATCTGGCACGGTATAGCCACCGTATTTGCGGAGATAAGGAGCAATCAAAAGAGCGACTAAACAGTAGCCACCCGTCCAGCCCATGATGTAAGCGAGGCCATCAAAACCTTGCAAATACAACCCACCAGCTAGCCCAATGAAGCTGGCGGTTGATATCCAATCAGCTGCGGTCGCCATGCCATTAAATAATGCAGGTACGCGCCGACCAGCAACATAGTATTCGGTAATATCCGACGTGCGACTAATTAAGCCTATACCTGCGTAGACAATGATGGATGTAAAAAGAAAAAGATAGCCTAGCCAGAAGCGTGGAAAGCCCTCACGTTCGAGTATGGCAAGCGATATCAATAACAGGCTTAAGCCTGCGAGATACAAGCCTACATATCGACCGAGCGATAGCTTAGTCTGACTCATCAGAGGCTTTCACTATTTTCGCGTTATCGAGTGCGCGCTCTAATTGGTTTACTGTGCGTGCATAAATGCCGATGATCAGTAAATAAATGAGTATGGTTCCTTGTGCTGCCATATAAAAAGGAACAGGCCAGCCGAATAGCATAAGGCCGGCGAGCTCTCGCGAAAAAAATATCACACAAAAATTTAATAGCGTCCAGGCTAACAAAAGTGTAAATGTCAGCGCGCGTATTTTTTGCCAATAGCTGACATGGCTAGTAGAGGATGAGTCTCGATCAAGCATCTCGGCTTTTTTTCTTTAAAAATGGGTCGTGTCGAGTTTGAATGTAATTTTAAATATGCTTCCAGGATATCGTTCATCAGTACTGCGTGGATTGCTGGTGATATCGATCTCTGCATCGTGGCCAGTAGCGATCTCGCGAACAATCGCCAGACCCAAACCGCTGCCATCAACTTGTGAGCCAATAATTCGATAAAACCGCTCGAATATGTGCGTGCGTTCGGATGGGGGAATCCCAGTTCCGGTATCTTCTATTTCAAGTACAGCTTTTTGTTGTTCATGATCAGCCTGCACCCGTACAGTCACACTACCCAAGGTGGGTGTATAGCGTAGTGCGTTGTCGATCAAATTATTGATCATTTCACGCAGCATGGTGGGATTACCGTAAATTGGTGACGTATCATTTTCAGATTCAAAGCCAAGGTCAATTTGACGAGACAACGCCGTCTGGACCCAATCTTGTACGATGTTTCTGGCAAGGCTAGTGAGCTCAATTTTTTCGAATGGCAACGTATGTGCTGATTGTGTCTCTGCACGCGCTAAGGCCAGCAGTTGATTAATCATGCGCGTAGCAGACTCTGAACTTTTTGAAAGCTGCTCCAGCGAATGGCGTATTTCCAAACGGTCGGATTGTCGCAGTGCCAGCTCTGATTGCATACGCATACCGGCAAGCGGCGTTTTCATTTGATGCGCAGCATCAGCGATAAAACGCTTTTGTAGCTGGATGCTTTGCGACAGTCTGGCCAGCATGTCGTTTAGTGACTGAACTAAGGGTGAAATTTCTTCAGGCACACCACTCGCATCTATCGGTGATAAATCGTCAGGTCGACGTGAGCGTATGTGATCCTGCAAACTTGTTAATGGCGATAAGCCTCGCGTCAGTGCAAACCAGAGCAATGTGAGTGCGACGGGCAGAATAATAAATTCGGGAAGAATCACACCTTTAACGATCTGCTTGGCTAGCTCACGTCTTTTTTCCAGGGTCTCGGCTACCTGCACAAGTGCAAAGCGGTTTTTTCCAGCATCTGCATTAGGACTGCGCAGCGTTTGCAGATTGACGTAGATATACGCTACCCGCACTTCACCATTACGCATTTGCGCATCGCGTAAAAACACAGACCAAGGAATGGGTTTATCTTCTTCGATGGGGTAGGGCATATCTTGGTCACCCGCGATTAATTCCTGTTTGGGTCCAGCGATTTGGAAGTAAACATTGTCGACATCATCAGCTCTTAAAATGTCACGCGCAGATATAGGTAATTGGGCAGTAACAATTCCATTGGTCTCTTTTACTTGTTGTGCCAGTACGGTAACGCGATCCTCAAGGGATCGGTCAAAAGGTTCATTGGCAATGGAGGTGGCTGCAAAATACGTAATGCCTATACTGATAGGCCAAAGCAGTAGCAAAGGCATCAGCATCCAGTCGAGGATCTCTCCGAATAAGGAACGCTGTGTAGTTTGTTCTTGCAGTAGATTGGGTGGATTTGCCACTATGATTTTTTGGCTGCGGCTGAGCACGGTACGACTTAGCTAGCACCCGCTTCCTGGTTTTCAACAGGAATTGGCTGAGAAAATTTTTCGAGGCAATAACCCAAGCCTCGCACGGTTGCAATGCGCACACCTCCGCCTTCTATTTTTTTACGCAGACGATGTACATAAACTTCAATGGCGTTATTGCTGACCTCTTCGCCCCATTCGCATAAATGATCGACCAATTGTTCTTTGGAGACCAGTCTTCCGCTGCGTTTTAACAAGACTTCGAGTAAGCCGAGCTCGCGTGCCGACAGATCTATCATCGTTTCATTTAAATAAGCAATTCTCCCGACCTGATCAAAACCCAGAGGGCCATGTTTAATAATCGTAGGGCCTCCGCCCGCTCCGCGTCGGGTCAGTGCGCGAACACGCGCTTCAAGTTCAGACAAGGCGAACGGTTTTGCCATGAAATCATCCGCACCCAGATCCAGTGCTTTTACGCGCTGCTCTACCGAATCACCCGCGGTGAGTATTAATACTGGGATTCTGGAATCGCGCGCCCGCAAGCGGCTAAGCACGTCCAGACCGGAAAGTTTGGGAAGATCAAGGTCAAGAATCAGCAGATCGAAATCCTGCCCGGACAGAGCACTATCGGCCGCCTGACCCGTGGCGACACAATCAATCACATAGCCAGACTGGCGCAGCGAACGGGTCAGCCCGTCAGCAAGCACGCTGTCGTCTTCGGCTAGGAGTATGCGCATAGTCTTAGAAGGATTTAAAAGTCTAAGCCTTAGTCTATTGGGTTTGTTGGCTGGCAGCAACCAAGCATTGTGTATGAAGGTTACGGCTAAATTAGTAAAAAACTATTAAAACAATCTTAAATTCTGCTTGCATCATCTACTGTTTTTTTATACAGTACTGCGTAACCCGATGCATTAGCGTGCGCGGCCTTGATTCCACTTTTTACAGCAGCGAAAGATACTCATGGACGACAAAAAACTGGCGAATTCCGAAAAAGGCAAGGCATTGTCAGCGGCGCTGGCGCAGATAGAAAAGCAGTTTGGCAAGGGCTCGGTCATGCGCATGGCTGATGGCGCCGTGGCAGAGGAAGTCCAGGTCGTATCTACCGGATCTCTGGGTTTAGACGTGGCTTTAGGCGTGGGTGGTTTGCCGCGCGGCCGTGTTATAGAGATTTACGGCCCTGAGTCCTCGGGCAAAACGACTATGACACTTCAGGTCATTGCCGAGATGCAAAAATTAGGCGGTACCTGTGCGTTCATTGACGCCGAACATGCTCTGGATACGATTTATGCGCAAAAGCTGGGCGTCAATCTTCATGACTTACTCATTTCTCAGCCAGATACAGGCGAACAGGCACTAGAAATCACGGATGCGCTGGTACGTTCAGGCGCAGTTGATCTGATAGTTATCGATTCCGTTGCGGCATTGACGCCACGCGCCGAAATCGAAGGCGATATGGGTGATTCCCTGCCAGGCTTACAGGCCCGCCTCATGTCGCAAGCACTGCGCAAACTGACAGGCTCCATCAATCGTACCAACACCATGGTCATCTTTATCAACCAGATACGCATGAAGATTGGTGTCATGTTTGGTAATCCCGAAACCACCACCGGTGGAAATGCTTTGAAGTTTTATGCTTCGGTACGCTTGGATATACGCCGCACGGGCTCCATTAAATCAGGCGATGAAGTCATAGGAAATGAAACCAAAGTCAAAGTCGTTAAAAATAAAATTGCCCCGCCTTTCAGAGAAGCTCACTTTGATATTTTGTACGGAGAAGGCACATCGCGTGAAGGCGAAATTCTTGATTTAGGTTCGGATGCAAAAATCGTAGAAAAGTCGGGTGCTTGGTATAGCTACAATGGCGAGCGAATCGGTCAAGGTAAAGACAATGCCCGTCAGTACCTCAGAGAGCGTCCTGAGCTTTCCCACGAGATTGAAAATAAAGTACGCGAGCATCTGGGGGTGCCAGTTTTACCGTCGCTGCCAGCCAAGCAATTAGCTGCTGCCGCTGAGACAGATACACCGCCTACTAAAAAATCAGCAAAGGCTGCTGCAGCTGCTGCTGAGATGAAGGAAGCGTGATCATCCGTTGTCCTTTGCATCGTCTAAAATTAGTCTGAAAGCTCGCGCGCTGAGATATCTCTCAGCGCGCGAGCATAGTCGGCTAGAGCTGGGTCGTAAATTAGCTCGCTATGCACAAGAGGGAGATGACCTCGACCAGTTGCTCGACTGGTTGGTTACCCAAAAATTTCTATCCGACGACCGATTTGCTGAATCACTGGTTAATCGGCGCGCCTCCCGATTTGGCAGCTCACGCATACTGTCTGAACTTCAAAGCCATGGCCTGAATGATGCTACTGTCGCTACGCTCAGAATTTCCTTGCTGGAAGGAGAAAACGAACGCGCATTAGAAGTTTGGCAAAAAAAATTTGGTACGAAGCCACTGACGCTTGAAGAGCGTGCAAAACACATGCGATTTTTGCAGCAGCGCGGCTTTTCACATAGCGCTATACAGTTTGTAGTAAAGGTAGTCCGTAGCTACAAAGAGTCATAAATACTAGCAAAGTACCCGGACTAAACCGTGTATACATCCCCTCGTTTTGGGGAAAACTGGCTAGGGTCTGTGCTAAACTTCGGAAGCTTTGCAGCGCCGCATGAGCGGCACCAGTCGTAGAAACTGCGACAGGCTGCACCATTGCTCAATTCGTGCCCAAGCATACAAGCTGCTACGTACGCTACCGGAATTATGTCCCTCCCCGCTCCGAAACTATCCCGTGTATTGCGCCATGTCCGTAACATAGAAGCGCAAGCCTTTGAGCGTGAGGATGGTCTGTGGGATATCGATACCCGTATTACCGATACCAAAACCAGGGTGGCTCATTTGGCTTCTGGTGATCGCCTTCCAGGCTCGCCTATTCATGATCTTTGGTTGCGCGTAACTATCGATACACGACTAACGATTGTTGATGCAGAATCAGTCTCAGAAGCTGTTCCGTATCCAGGTTATTGCGACACTGTGAGCCCCGCCTATAAAAAACTTATCGGTCTGAATTTGATGAGAAGCTTTCGTAAAGAATTACGTGAGCGTTTAGCTGGAACAGCAGGGTGTACCCATTTGACCGAATTAGCCGGCGTGCTGCCAACGGCGGCCATACAAGCGTTTGCGGGCGATGTTCTCCCCACCGGCGACACAGGATCGGGCGAAGATATAACTCAGGTTCCTTTTCAACTCGATCGCTGTCATGCATTACGTCGCGATGGGCCAGCCGTTGGTAAATATTATCCGCGTTGGTTTATCAAACCCATCACGAATAACTAAAGCTCACTGCACAACAATTACTATTTAGCCTAACCACGTACTACTTAATTAAACCACTATCCATTGCGTCTGAAGGGAAGTCCGCATGAAGATCCATGAATACCAGGGAAAAGAACTACTCAGAAAATATGGCGTTACTGTTCCGCGCGGTATCGCTTGCATGAGCGTCGATGAGGCGGTAAAAGCTGCGGAAACTTTAGGTGGTCCAGTCTGGGTCGTCAAAGCACAAATTCATGCCGGAGGCCGGGGTAAGGGCGGTGGTGTAAAGGTAGCGAAATCCTTAGATCAGGTCAGGGAGTACGCCAACCAGATCATGGGCATGCAGTTAATTACTCATCAAACCAGTCCGACTGGACAAAAAGTTCGGCGATTATTGGTAGAAGAAGGTGCAGACATAAAAAAAGAGTTGTATGTGTCGTTAGTGACTGATCGAATTTCTCAGCGTGTCGTGTTAATGGCCTCAAGCGAAGGCGGCATGGATATTGAAGAAGTCGCAGAAAAACATCCAGAGCTCATACATAAAATTGAAATCGATCCGGCGACTGGTTTAAAAGATAAAGAAGCAGACGACATCGCTGCAAAAATAGGTGTGCCTGCTGGTTCGATAACCGCAGCGCGCACGCTCTTGCAGGGTTTATATAAGGCCTATTGGGAAACAGATTCATCACTCGCTGAAATCAATCCGTTGATAATCACGGGTGACGGCAAAGTGATTGCACTCGATGCGAAATTTAATTTCGATGCCAATGCCTTGTATCGTCAGCCTGAAATTATGGCGTACCGCGATGTCGATGAAGAAGATCCTGCTGAGGTAGAAGCGTCAAAATTTGATCTGGCCTACATTTCTTTGGATGGAAATATAGGATGTCTGGTCAATGGTGCAGGTCTTGCAATGGCAACCATGGACACCATTAAATTATTTAATGGCGAGCCAGCGAACTTTTTAGATGTAGGCGGTGGAGCTACAGCTGAAAAAGTGACAGAAGCTTTCAAGATCATGCTGAAAAATCCGCACTTGCAAGCCATATTAGTGAATATTTTTGGCGGCATTATGCGTTGTGACGTAATTGCTGAAGGTGTGATCGCAGCCTCGCGTGCCGTATCGCTCAAAGTACCCTTGGTCGTGCGCATGAAGGGTACCAATGAAGATATCGGTAAAAAAATGCTCGCTGAATCTGGATTGCCCATCATCTCAGCCGACACAATGGAAGAGGCAGCACAAAAAGTGGTTGCCGCCGCTAGTGGTAAATAATCGCCCAAGGAAGAATCATGTCCATTCTGATCAATAAAGATACTAAGGTCATTACGCAAGGCATTACTGGTAAGACCGGCCAGTTCCACACCCGTATGTGCAGAGACTATGCCAACGGGAAAAATTGCTTCGTTGCTGGCGTCAATCCCAAAAAAGCCGGTGAAAATTTTGAAGACATACCGATTTACGCTACCGTAAAAGAAGCCAAGCAAGCGACCGGTGCAAACGTATCGGTTATTTATGTTCCACCTGCGGGCGCTGCAGATGCCATCTGGGAAGCAGTTGAAGCACAGCTTGACCTGACTATTTGTATCACTGAGGGCATACCAGTGCGTGACATGCTGGCTCTCAAAGACAAAATGAAAAAAGCCGGAAGCAAGACGCTCTTGCTAGGTCCTAACTGCCCCGGTTTAATCACACCCGACGAAATCAAGATCGGCATCATGCCAGGGCACATACATAAAAAAGGTCGTATCGGTGTGGTCTCGCGCTCAGGCACGCTCACCTATGAAGCCGTGGGTCAGTTAACTGCTTTGGGCTTAGGTCAATCGTCAGCGGTTGGTATTGGTGGCGATCCTATCAATGGCTTAAAGCACATAGACATCATGCAAATGTTTAACGACGATCCCGATACGGACGCCGTGATCATGATTGGTGAAATCGGTGGACCTGATGAAGCCAATGCAGCATATTGGATCAAAGAAAATATGAAGAAACCTGTCGTTGGTTTCATCGCTGGTGTAACCGCTCCTCCAGGTAAGCGTATGGGACACGCCGGTGCGTTGATATCCGGTGGTGCAGATACAGCTCAGGCCAAATTAGAAATCATGGATGCTTGCGGTATCAAAATAACGCGCAATCCGTCGGAGATGGCACGACTGTTAAAAGCAGCGCTGTAAACACTGCGGAGTGCACATAAAAAACTGGGGAGCATTTGCTCCCCAGTTTGTTAATCAGGCCAAATTAAATTTTTGGTAGTAGTCGAGCTGGAATACTGCCGCCTATTGCCCAGGACAGTCCAGAACCAGCAGCACATGTACCAGTGTATACAATGGTTTGATCTGCAGTGACACCAGGAATGTTGCCATTGTAAGTAATTGTTACTCTGGCCTCAGTGGCTGATACACCAGTAACGGTCACGCCTGTTACAAATCTGCCTGTAATGGCATTAGGCGCCGGAAGCCCCAGATTATCATGGTTGAGTTCAATGTTCCTAGCGGCCAAAGTACCATCACTGCAAGCAGCACCCACTGCGGTCATGGCAGGTGCTGCGAGACTGGGCCCTTCTGAAATACGGGCTCTTGCTGTGTAATCCTGATAGGCGGGTATGCCCACAGCAGCGAGTATGCCTATGATGGCAACCACTATCATTAATTCAATTAACGTAAAACCTTTTGTTGCTCGATGTGAGCAAATACGATGGGTAGTTCTCATGAGGTACTCCTTAGAACAGATCAATGGAAGTTGATCCACTAAGAGCCCATCTCGTTAGGTCGTTTGCAGCGTTGGCAACGCCTAGTCGTGCAGCAGCACTACCTGCTGTACGGCCGCCCTGTCATTGACCCAACGAGATAGGCTCTAAATTGTGTGGATTGGTTCGCACTGGCAAATTGTGTGCCTGACATGAGATACGTAAGAAGAGAGTAGTAGTCTGACTAGCGACTTAGTAGTTGAAATAAAACGAGTGTATTTTTACGAGAAAAAAATAAAAGTAATTGATAAACGAATTATTGATCGATTAAAGGTTAATTTTTTATTTTTTGTTGTGTCAGGATAGCGTCGGATATGTGTATGAGCGCGATTCGAAATTCAAGCATACAGTAATCATATTTTTCAATTGGTAAAGACGATATCGGATCGAAGTAAAAAAATGTCGGTATATGACAAAAATTGTCAGTTTTGGTCACTCTGTAGGGTGTTCAAACTAAGTAATTAGCGTGTCCATACTGGGTGGCGGGCAATCCAAAGAATTCATACAGCCATACTCTTTGTGGGACAGCCGTGCCCCCTTCGCTCATGAGTCAGAGCTTTTCATTTTTCTAAAAAATGTCGGCAGTAATGGTCAGGTTAGCCTCTTGCAACGAAGGATTGTGCTGTTCATTGCAGAAACTTGGGGTTGATGGGGTCATTCGGAGTTTCCATTAAGAATCAAAATGCTAAAATAACCCACGTTTTCAATCTCACTTCGATCTTTTAATTCCAGACTTCCTGTCTGGTGCGGCAAGTAAGCGCCGCGCAAGCAAGGGCATTGTGATGAAGCAGCGGCAAAGCGTGATCATGGCCGGATATCAAGAAACGGATGAGTTTCGTGCACGATGGTGGCGTCGCCTAAAGCGTACGGTACTGTTGACCCTGTTTCTTTGGCTGGGCATTAAGGCATTGTTTGCCGCTCCGGGGAGTGGGTGGATCTGGGCATTGGGTGTTTACCTGATTGTGGTTCCATGCACGCCATTTGTCTTAAGTTGGTTTGGGGGGCGGCAAAGGCGCGGTTGGCGACGCGAAGGTCTTTTGTTTGAACCGAGTTTGCCCAGGCCAGTTTCGGATATTCCTGAAGAACAGGAGTGGACCTTGCCCTTTCATCCAGCCATACGAGTACCCTTAGCACTACTATTGATCGCTCTGATGTACTGGGTGTTGGTGCTGCATCAGATGCAGGTGCCCGGAGAATGGTTGGTGGGCACAACGGTCGTCACCATTATTAATCTTTGGGCTTGGCGCGAGCCATTAATATTGGTGCTATTGGTTTGTGTAGGCGTAGCCATTCTTTCTGTGATTGGTTGGGTAATAGAGCATCTTTCGTGGGAGGGCATATTGGCAGTGGCGATACTTGTTACTGTCCTTGCGACCTTCGGTGTGATGGAAATACGCAAGCGCAAATCTCGATAAGTACGATAGGTATGAAAAAACAACCCGGCATTAATGGCGACTATATTGTTCTCAGCAGAGAAGAGCGCCTATCGAATGCCACGATTCCAACGTTAGTCAGCCTGGGAATACCTGCGGCTGTGCAGACCTTATTTGCGTTCAGCCCCGATCAAGGTCCACTCGATTGGCTTTTGCCGCTGATATTGTGGTTATATGGATTAGTATTTTGGTTGAATTCAGAAGGCGTGCAGTTAGTCAGAGCTAAGCAGTGGAAATGGACAGAAGAGGCGATAGAAGAGCAGCAGCGCTATATGAGTGATACGCGCATTGCAAGTCGACGTTTCTGGGGGCATTGGTGGGTACGTTTTCCTCTTGGCTTATTGTTTCTGGCCGTGGGTATTCAAGCCATGTTTAGCAAAGATTTCAGCGCTCAATGGATAAGCTTTATTTTGTTGATGTCAGCATTTGTGACGCCGTTTGTTTTTATCGCAGAATTAGCCATGCTGCCAGTGGCCATCATTCTCGTATTGGGGATCATGGCAGTGGTCACATTTACACCCACCTCGGTGATCATCATGCTGGCGCTGCTGGGTCTGTTTGCAACGCTTGTTATGGCGCAAAATATACGTGACAGTCAGCCGAAAAAGAAATTAAAGAAAGAAACCAAAAAAGAAGAGCCGGTACTAGGCACCCCTACCGATCAGGCAGCAAAAGCCCCGTCTGCCGCTACCCCGGCCGTACCTACCTTACCTGCGAGTGAGGATGTTGCAGCGACGACTGCAGACGCAAATCAAGCACAGCCTGAGTCAACCACCGAAGTGGTTGCGATCGAAGGTGATAATTCAACCAATATTGAATCTGCAACCGAGGGCGACATAGCTGAGGTGCCAAATACTGAGACAGCGCCTGCGGAAGCTGAAGCCAAGCAAAATGCGTAATGTATGCTGTGAACTTCGACGGGCGTATTTTTTGCAGTAAGGGCAAAGTTGCTTTGCATCAGCGTTGCTGAGTAACGCCGTTAACAATTTTTTCCCTAGCCAAGCAGTAACAGTGGGACTACTCAAAAAATCCAACCCCAAAAACAAACAAGCCCCCGTAGAGGGAGCTTGATTTGATTTCATACGTTTTGGTGCCTCGGGACGGAATCGAACCGTCACTCCTTTCGGAACCGGATTTTGAGTCCGGCGCGTCTACCAGTTCCACCACCGA
>CAYUDI010000007.1:8679-25668 GCA_964443585.1 uncultured Bifidobacterium sp. | reverse complement strand
GAGTCGATAATACGAGCTAATTCAATCACATTATGTATGCCTAATTTGTTCATCATATGCATACGATGGAGTTTGACGGTTCTGACTGCGATACCAAGTTTGGCAGAAACATCACGGTTTAGAAGACCCGCAGCTACCATGTGCGCAATTTGCGTTTCTCTGTCTGTCAGACGAGCGAGACGGCTTTGTACATTGTCAATTTCCATCCTCTCTTTTTGCTCATTGTCACTTTTAGCTAAAGCCTCGCTGATAACAGCTAGCAGATCTTCTTCGGAGAATGGTTTTATCAGGAAGTCGGCTGCGCCATTTTTAAGTGCTTGTACTGCTTCTCGAGCGCTACTACCCCCGCTCATAAAAACAATCGGCGTAGTTTCAGATAAGTCAGTAAGCTTCTTTTGTAGATCAAGGCCAGTTAATCCGGGCATTTTTACATCGAGTAGTAGGCATCGTGGTCCTGGGAATTCAGCAAGTGCAATGTTAACGTCACCTAGATAGGCCTCAGCCGAGGCATAAGAGTTTGTGGCGTAACCTTCAGATTCCAGCGTAGACAAAATCGCTTCGCGAACGGTTTCATCATCGTCAATGACTACAACGCAGCCACGTGCATAACGTTCTGCTTCTCGCTGATCGTGCACGGTAACTATTTGACGAAATAATCTCTGGTTCATTACAGCGCATGACCTTAATTAGTAAGGCGATAATGATCGCCAGGGTTCGGGACATCGTTCAAATCTACTGGGATGGAGCATATTTTTTATGTCAATTTCATTTTTTGCAATTATAGAGCGTTACCAAGGAAAAGGGATTGCCCTTAGGGGCATTTTTGTCATGGCATATGAATGGCACGAAACCTAGGGCGGAGTGCAGATTTATCTCCAAAATTCTAAGCGTAGTTAATTAGCATTGACCATGTTGCTGGGTTTAGTTTTCAGTGTTTGCAGCTAGGTTCATTACTAGAATCCCAAACTTGATAATGGCTAGGGTTTGTTGAGATAGGCAGGCAGTGTTACTTCAAAATGAGTCCCTGTGCCGGGTGAACTAAAAAAGCGCATATCACCACCGTGCGCGTTAATGACAGTTCGCGATAACCATAGCCCAACACCCATGCCATGGGCTTTATTAGTTTTAAAAAGTTCAAATACCGAGGAATGAAATTCCGCAGGGATACCAACACCATTGTCATCCACATGGAGCATAATCATTCCATCTTTTATTTCAGTCACTATAGTGATAGTTTTTATAAATTTTTCCTGAAATTTTTTCGCGCAAAGTGCATCTAATGCATTATTAAGTAAATTCAATATGACCTGCTGTAATTGGGTCGCATCTCCCTCAATCCAAGCGCCTGATTTGAGTGTCGTTTGTATGTTTACGTGCTCGTTTTTTGCACGAAGTGAAATTAAGACTAGTGTTTGTTGAATCAGCTCATCAAACTTTATGTGGCCTTGCACGCGATCAGGATTTTCAAACATGCCTCGCAAGGCAGAAATAATGCCTGCCGCTCGGCGATTATCCGCTATGACAGAGTCTAGAAATTTGCGTGCACTCAGCACGTCTACATTGGTGGAATTTAGCTTTCTCTCAACGAGTTGTGCATTAAGACTGATAGCACATAGAGGCTGATTCAATTCATGCGCAAGGCTAGCAACAAGTGCCCCCATACCTGCAGTTTTATTGGATAGAGTTAGTTGACGAATGATTTCTTCACGCTCTGTCAGTAAGTTCTGTAATTCGCTTTTATGATGTTCTAGCATTATCGCTTCAGCTTCAGCGGCGGCTAGACTACGCTCATTTTTCAGATTTTTTTGTTCACGCAAGTCAAGAAAAATACGCAGAAAACCGATATTAATTAATGTAATCGCGACAAATTGTCCCGCTATCATCACGTACTGATCTATGCCAGGATCATATATGTGATCCACTCCTAGACCAAAGGCCAGCATTGTAGTTTTGAAGCCAAGTGACCCGCACAATACAAGACCACCCATCATTAACAGACGTGGTCCCAATGTCTGTAGTCGTGGGTATACTTGAAAACCCACCAAAAAATAATCAAAGCATGTCAACGTATAAAAACCAAAAAACAGCATCGCCAGTATGGCATCGGATGTTCCCGCTTCGTAGGAGCTAATAAAACAAAGAAAATACACTGTAGCGACTATGCAGTGCGCAACGATAGCAAGACCTAACCGCTTGTTTAGGTACATTCTTAGTGCTATCAGTCTCCCTGCATTTCCGATTAGCATCAAAAGCTGCCCGATATACATGAAAATAAATTCACCGACTTCATAGCGTAATGACAGTAAAACTACAGATAACCCACTGATGAGTCCTGAAATGCACCACAGTCTAACTTGAGTATTGCGCTGCTCTGAAAGCGCAAACCATATCGCACCGTGCAGGACTAAATAAGCCATGCAGATCATGAAAATTGTAGTTTGTATATGAAGTGGCATAGAGGTGAAATAGAAAATCTGGCGTCTAAGAATGTATTCAGTTGCTAGATTTACTTCATGTGAGGTGATTACTTTAAGCCTAGTAAAGAATCATGACTCGATAAGTGCATTATGCGGTAGCACTTCTTCATTTTTTGTCGTTCTTATATGCCTAAACGACTAACCTGATTTCTAAAAAATTAATCGCTTTGGAAAATATGCAGTCGTTGCAGGTGGATGTGCTTGACCTGACTAACATAGAGATTGGTCGAGAAAATTTAAGGGCAGTTAAATTCGTCGACTGGCTGGTGAAAAACCTTATTTCTTTTGTAAATCAACCTTCTAAATCGTGACGCATTAAACAATCGGGAAATAATTTACATAATTTACCCATCACAGCACATTGATTCACTGAGGCGACAAATCTTAATTCCGGATCGTTACAGCATCGTCAATTGAGGAGATGGGTTCTTACTTATTCATATCTTTTTTACCCGTGAGTTACGGTCATGTCACCTTGGATACTGCCACCTTTTTTTACCTCAAGATCAGTGTAGGTTATTTTCCCTTCAACCTTCCCGGTTGATTCGATCACCAATGTTTGTTGAACAACTACGGTCTCGTTCAATTGACCTTCAACACGAACATGATCGGCAACTGAACTACCAGTGACCACTCCATTGAGAGTGATGTTAATGGAGTTAGCATTAATCTCCCCTGTGAGTGAACCATCAATTTCAGCTGATCCAGGAACATAAAATCTTCCGTTCATTGTAACTCCACTGCCGACATATAAATCAACCATTGAGTTCTTTACTTTCTAGTATGAAGTGCCACGGTAAAAATAAATTAATAAAAAATTATAATTTGCTAGTGTTAGTAAGCATGCTTCTTTGGGGGGGATATAAGCAGGAACAATGGAATCTCGACTTCGCTTGAATTTTCCTGATTTTCAGACTCTGTTTTTGACTTTTTTTTGAAGAAATCTGTATCTATAGTTATGTTTAGCTTTCGTGCATAGAGCTTAGTCAACCGTTCAATTTCTTTTATGCCACCAATAAAATCCTGGAATCTATCGTTCTCAAGTGAGCTGATTTGTTTTGGCGGCATACCAGTAATACGCGATACCTCCTGGAGGGTCATCCCTAATTCCTCACGTTTATTTTTCAATACGACTCCAAACATAGCAGGCCTTGATCGTTACTACGAAATGGTAGGGTGGTTATGCTGAACGGGGATGATTACTAAATTGAACTTTTTACTTCTTTTGTATGGTTCCACGTTTCGTTACACTTGAATAGCTGTACTAAAGGGCAACCCGTTAATCAGAGCGCTTTTTTAGCATCACCAACTTATTTGATTCGTAATAAGCTTGGTCCAGAATGCTTTATGATCAAAACAGCATTAACTAGTATGTTCTTAAAGTGATATCTAATTTAATCGGATATGCGGAAGTAGGTAGCCCCGTACTGATGCAACCACTATTCGCCGCGCGGTGTAACTAGTATTTACTTGGAAATCGTTCCTTCCTATGGATCGCTTGCAAACGATAGAAGCGTTTGTTGCCGTCGCCGACTCAGGTAGCTTTGCTGCTGCGGCACAGCAATTGCGGGTTGCTAAGTCCGTAGTCACGGCACGCGTGCAGCAATTAGAGGAGTATGTGGGTGCGCCGCTGCTACACAGAACAACGCGTTCAGTAAGGCTAACGGAGCTGGGTCAAGCGTATGTAAAAGATTGTGCGGAGCTGTTGAGTAAATCGAGTGGTTTGCTCGACGAAATGCGCAAGACGCAAAACTCGCCCGAAGGTAAATTGCGTATTCATGCCTTGCCAGGATTTGTACTGGGCCATCTTGCGGTTGAGCTGCAAGAATTTCAGTTGTTAAATCCCGATATACATTTAGATTTGTTTGTTTCCGACACCGTGATAGATCCGGTCAAAGAAGGCTTTGATTGCACTTTACAGATTTTCGCACCCGCCTCTGAGGATCTCATAGTTCGCAAGATGTTTCCGGTGCGTCGGGTGTTTTGTGCGTCACCTGCCTATTTGGAGGCAAATCCATTGTTGACTAATCCACGTGATCTACGTGAGCATCGATTAGGACTCTACTCGGGATATCAAACACGCGACCGGTGGGATTTTTTTCGTGAGCAGGAAGCCATTTCTATACATTTGAAACCCCCTCTGTTGACTAACAGCGTGCATCTGTTGGCCGAGTTTGGTTGTGCGGGTGCGGGAGTTGTTTGCATACCCACCTTGGTAGCTTCGCGCTACTTGGTATCTGGTGAGTTGGTACCCGTGTTAACAGATTGGCAGCTATCCTCCTTTTGGCTATCGGCGATTTATCCTCATAATTCGCGCCGAGGCGTGAAGCTGCAGCTGTTTATTAACCATTTAATGAATAAATTCTCAGGCACACCGCCTTGGGATCGGGTGCTAATTGAGCGAGGATGGTTAACCGAGGAGCCAGCCCAGCTGGTTTAGATCCTTTATCTTTTCGCCGTTTGAGGTAATGGCAGCACATTCATGTATTTCAGTAGTGCCTCCAGCATCGTCACCATTGTTCGTAAATCACGAACAGATCAATCGCATTTTGACCCCTAGTCATCCTTCCACTTGCTACCTACACTCGTTCCAGTCTGTTTTAGGCTTAGCAGAGTTGCATAGATAATAACTACGTGGGGAGACAAGCATGACAGTCCAATACGAGACCAAATTCGGCTCATTGAAATCCTATGAAAAAGGTGGTGTGCAGGCGATTGACGATGATGTGCGCCACTATGCTTTTTCAAATTGCTTTGAAATAGCAAACAATTCCCAGCCATATGAAAAAGTGGTTTTTGGTCAAAACCAGATATACGTGCTTGAAGCGTTGCGTACAGAAGGATCTTCTCCTTGGTTTACCTGCGCACATGATGAGTTTGCATTAGTCATGGATGGTGAAGTTGAAGTGCATTTAATTAAGCTTGATGATGCACAGATTATTAAAGACCCTGAAAAAGATGGCGCGGTACTAGTTGCAGGAGAGCCCAAAGGGCAAAAGATGGGCTGGATGAAATTAAAGCGCGGTCATCAAGGCATGCTGCCTAAAAACACGGCCTATCAATTCCGTAGCAAAGATCCTGGGGTAGTGGTTCTGCAAACCTGCAAAGGTGATCTGTCCGTAGAGAAATGGGCTGATATTTGTCAGACCGCTTAAATTCAACAACTACTAACAGGAGACTCACATGAATGCACCCGCTGATTTAGCAAATGTTATTGCTAGTGCACCAGACAAAACCATGGGCTATAAGGCGTTTACGCTAGGCTCATTTACTTTTCGTCGTGATGAATATTTTGCTCATATAAGCTGGAATACACGCGATGGTCGGCCGCTGTCACACACCATGGATATTGGTAATTTCCTGCGCGCCTTAATGCGTGACTGCGCATGGGGATTTTTTTATGGTGGTGTTAATTTTGATGCAGTGTTTGGTACGCTGAATCACTATAAATCTGTCGATATGTATGCCGGTGCTTTTAACGGCACCATGAAAGCAGCAGGGGTAGATTTGTTGGAAAATTTTCCGACTGAACAAATCAAAGCTACATTCGAGACCATGCTAGATGACTGGACCAATAGCTCGTTTGATCCTTTCGCGGCACCACAAGAAACAGGTACACCGTATGGTCGCAAGCAGGGTGACAATCGTGCTGCTATCACGCGTGCGCGTGAACTGGCTACGCGGTGCGTTGGTTTAAAAGGTGACTTGAATTTACGTACAGATGAACGTGGAGCTCCGTTTGCGGATGTGCCGCAGGATGCTCCTGAGTTGCATCCCGAGCCAGGTTTTGAAGGTGAAGTACACGCATTTAATCTATTTGCTTTTCTTTCGCGTTCACAAGTCACCTGGAACCCATCATTTACCTCGGTCGTAAAGCACAGCTACATGTGCCCTACAACCGAAGAACATATTTTGCCGATTCTGCATGCCAATGACAGGGTGGAATGGTTCTTTCAAATGTGTGATGAAATTCATTGGGATTGCGCAGATAAAAACACGGGCAAACCATTAGCGCGCGTCATTATGAAAGCCGGTGATATGGCAGCCATGCCAGCCTACTGCCGCCACCAAGGTTATAGCCCCAAGCGCTCTATGTTGCTGGTATGGGAAAACGGTTCGCCTAGTCTTGTCTATGAGATACAAAAAGGTGAATCACCTGAAGTGCCGGTGCAATTCTAAGGGTGTGTGAGCAGAGAGTGCAGTGTTTTTACTGTGCTCTCTGTATCACGCTCATTAGGTGCAAGCCACAAAAGAAATTTAACACTCAATTTACAACGGGCGCTCAGTCGTATCGCTCCGGAGAATCAGCATGACTCAAACAATCGCTAAGTCGCAACTACCTGCGACTTTGCAGGGTGCCATTCATACCCAGCTTTTTATTGATGGAAAATTCGTCGACGCCGAATCGGGCGAAACCATGGCGACGTTAAACCCCCATGACAATAGCGAAATTGCGCAGGTATCTATGGCGGGAAAGCCTGACATTGATAAGGCAATACATGCAGCGCAACGTGCGTATCCCAAGTGGTCTCGAATGGCTGCTATGGATAGAGGTCGCATATTATTAAAGCTAGCTGATCTGATAGAAGCTAATGCAGAGCAGTTAGCCATGCTGGAATCGTTAGATACGGGTCACCCTATACGTGACTCGCGAATACTGGATGTACCACGTACAGCAGTAACCTATCGCTACTTTGGCGGTATGGCTGATAAGTTTCAGGGTGACGTCGTACCGGTTGAAGCCGGGTTTTTAAATTATGTCACTCGCGAGCCATTAGGCGTTGTAGGTCAAGTAGTGCCTTGGAATTTTCCATTGATGTTCACCAGTTGGAAGATGGCACCTGCACTTGCAGCAGGTAATTGCGTCATTCTTAAGCCAGCTGAAATAACTCCACTATCGAGTTTGCGTATTGCCGAGCTGATGGCTGAAGCCGGTATGCCTGACGGCGTAGTGAATATTTTGCCGGGTCTGGGGCAGGTGGCGGGTCAGTACATTGCAGAGCATCCAGAGATAGCCAAAATCGCATTCACCGGTTCAACGGCGACAGGCCGTCGTATCGTTCAGGCGTCGGCAGGTAATTTAAAGAAAGTGCAACTCGAGCTGGGTGGCAAGGGTGCCAATATCGTTTTTGACGATGCTTTCTTACCCGCCGCTATTAATGGTGCGGCGTGGGCAATTTTTCATAATCAAGGACAAGCGTGCATCGCAGGCGCGCGTTTAGTGTTGCACGAATCAATTGCAGAAGAATTTTTAGAAAAATTTACTGCACTCGCAAAGTCGATACGATTAGGTAATCCACTTGATCCACAAACCGAGATGGGTCCGCTGACCAGTCAGATGCATCGTGATCGTGTTTTGTCGTATGTTGATATTGCACGCCAAGAAGGCGGCGAGGTATTAAGTGGCGGTAAAGCACCGGGCGGTGAATTATCTTCCGGCTGTTATGTAGAGCCTACGATAGTTCGCGCCAAATCGTCATCGGATCGTATCGCTCAAGAAGAAGTATTTGGTCCGTTTGTCACTGTTCTTACCTTTAAAACGGATGAAGAAGCCCTCGCGATTGCAAATAGTACGGAATATGGTTTGGGCGCGGGCCTTTGGACACGTAATTTGCAGCGTGCTCATTTAATGGCGCGTGAGATCAAAAGCGGCATGGTGTGGATCAATTGCTATAAGCGCGTAAATCCAGGTTCACCGTTTGGTGGCGTAGGTCAATCGGGATACGGTCGAGAGATGGGCTTTGATGTGATGCGTGAATACACGCAGTCTAAAAGTGTGTGGGTCAACATTGACGCACAAATTATTCCGCACTATCCACGGCCTGCAAAATAACCACCTATGCGTGACTTTGTTTATCAAGCTCAAACTTCTCGCGTCATATTTGGCGCGGGTAGTTTGCAGCATCTGGAGCGCGAAGTACAGCTACTGGGTGCCGAGCGTGCCTTGGTTCTTTGCACACCAGAACAACAAGAAATAGCAGAGCAAGTTGCGACTAGGTTGGGTACTCGCGCAGCAGGTATATATGCGAAAGCAGTAATGCATGTTCCTGCTGAAACTGCAGCAGCTGCACTGCAAGAAGCTACTCGCTTAGGTGCTGATTGTGCGATTGCAGTAGGCGGCGGATCAACAACAGGATTAGGTAAAGCGATTGCACTGCAATCTGGTTTACCCATACTAGCCATACCTACCACGTATGCGGGTAGTGAGATGACGCCGATTTATGGGATTACAGAAAACGGCATAAAGAAAACCGGGCGCGATGCTCGTGTACTTCCGCGTACCGTCATCTACGATCCACATTTAACCTTATCACTACCGGTAGGTTTATCAGTAACGAGCGCGATGAATGCCATTGCGCATGCTGCCGAAGGTTTGTATGCCCAGGATGGAAATCCCATCATGGATTTAATGGCCGAGGAGGGCATACGCGCCCTGGCTTCTGCCATTCCCCTAATAAAAGCGAATTCAGCTGATGTGGAAGCACGCAGTGATGCGCTTTTTGGCGCATGGTTGTGTGGAACGGTGCTGGGCAATGTAGGGATGGCCTTGCACCACAAGCTATGTCACACGCTAGGTGGCACATTCAATTTGCCGCATGCAGAAGTTCATACCGTGATACTTCCGCATGCGATTGCTTTTAATGCAGCTGCCTCTCCGGTTGCCATGAAAAAAATCAGTCGTGCCTTAGGTGGTGTGCCAGCTGCTCAAGGTCTGTATGAGCTAGCTAAAAGAAATAGTGCGCCTGTCTCACTGAAAGAGCTTGGGTTGGCTGTGGGTGATTTAGACAAAGCATCGCACATCGCTATGCAAAATCCTTATTGGAACCCCAGACCTATTGGGGTGGATAGCGTTATTGCAATTAGACGCTTGTTACAAAACGCTTGGGAAGGTGTATCACCCGTTGATTCATTAAGTTAGTTGGTCGAGGTTGTTTTGAAATCGGTACTAAATTAGTTGTTCTTGAGGGCAGTAAAAACCGCAGCATAAACAGAAGGAGACAAATACGATGACTATTACAAGAAGACATTTTATTCAGGGTGCCGCCGCGGCCGCGTTATTGTCCACCACGGGCATGGCATTGGCAGCTGACACGATCAAAATTGGTTATGTGTCACCACAAACGGGTCCGTTAGCACCGTTTGGTGAAGCTGACAAATGGGTTATTGAGCAGATGCGCGCATCTTTTAAAGACGGTGTGACAGTTGGTGGAAAAAAATATGCCGTTGAAATTTTACTTAAAGATAGCCAGTCCAATCCTAACCGTGCTGGCGAAGTTGCAAGCGACTTGATCCTCAAAGACAAAGTTGCATTGATACTGACTGCAGGTACGCCAGAAACAGCCAATCCAGTGAGTGATGTTTGCGAATTAAATGAGCTGCCCTGTATTTCCAGCGTCGTGCCTTGGCAGCCTTGGTTCTTTGGTCGCAAAGGCGATCCAGCGAAAGGCTTTAAATGGACTCACCATATTTTCTGGGGTCTGGAAGATGTGATTGAAAATTTCACTAATGGCTGGAATAGCGTTAAGACGAATAAAAAAGTGGGTGGCTTATTTCCGAATGATGGTGACGGCAATGCCTGGGGTGATAAAGAGCGTGGCTTTCCCAAGCCATTGTCTGCGATGGGTTACACATTAACGGATCCAGGCCGCTTCCAAAACGGCACTCAAGATTTTTCAGCTCAGATCGCTGCATTCAAAAAAGAGGGTGTAGAAATCGTAACCGGTGTAGTTATTCCTCCAGATGCAAAAACCTTTCTTACGCAAGCACGTCAACAAGGATACAAACCGAAAGTCATCACATTAGGTAAAGCACTGTTGTTCCCGGGTGCGATCGAAGCATTAGGTGAACTCGGCGATGGTTTGACTACCGAAGTATGGTGGAGCCCGTCGCATCCATTTGCCTCTAGCCTGACGAAACAGTCGGCTAAGGATCTGGCGGCATCCTATGAAAAATCAACCGGTAAACAATGGACGCAGCCTATCGGTTTTGCACATGGTTTGTTTGAAGTAGCAGTCGATGCGCTCAAGCGTTCAAAATCAGCGTCTGCGTCAGATATACGTGATGCGGTTGCAGCGACTCAGCTAAAAACAGTGGTTGGCGATGTGAAGTGGGGTGGTCAAGGCCCATTCAAAAACGTGAGCAAAACACCATTGGTGCTAGGTCAATGGAACAAGGGTAAGACCTACAAGTATGAGCTCACCATTGTTAACAACAAGGCTGCCCCTGCGATTCCTGCAGGTGGAACTTTGCGATTAATGAATTGAAAAATTCATAAACAATGAGTTTGCTTACCCTTAAAAACGTCAGTAAATCCTTTGGCGCTTTACAAGTTACTGATGGAATTACGCTATCTGTAGCTGAGGGTGAGTTGTTCGGTATTCTCGGCCCCAACGGGGCCGGGAAAACGACCTTGTTTAATCTTATCTCTGGCGATCTTAAGGTTGATACGGGAGAGATACTGTTTGATGGCGCACTCATTAATAATATTCCACCGTTTCAGCGCTGCCGTAATGGTATAGGCCGTTCCTATCAAGTACCCCAGCCATTTGGCGGCATGAGTGTGTTTGAAAATCTGGTCACCGCTGCGTGTTTTGGTGCGCAAGTATCAGAAAAAATAGCGTGGCAAATTGCGTGGGATGTACTTGAGCAAACAGGTTTGCAGCGCTTTGCGAATCAGGCTGCGGGCGGTCTTACTTTATTAAATCGTAAGCGACTAGAACTAGCACGTGCTTTAGCGACTCAACCCCGCTTACTTTTACTCGATGAAATTGCGGGTGGCTTAACTGAACATGAAGCGCAAGAATTAGTAGAAGAACTAAAGCGCATCAAAAATAGTGGCGTCACCATGATTTGGATAGAACATGTGGTGCATGCATTACTGTCGATTGCAGATAGACTACTAGTCATTAATTTTGGAAAAACTCTGTGCGAAGGTTTACCGCACGAGGTGATGCAGGATGCAGAAGTCAAGCGCGTCTATATGGGTTTAGAGGCCTGACATGCTACAAGCCCAAGGAATAACGGCAGCGTATGGTGATGCGCAGGCCCTATTTGGTATAGATTTTTCAATGAATGCGGGTGAAACAATTGCATTGATTGGTGCTAACGGGGCAGGTAAATCGACCTTTTTAAAAACGATTACAGGATTACTGCCTGTGCGTGGTGGGTCGCTAGAATTTGATGGACAGTCGCTGATACATCTAGATGCTGGTGACATCGTTAAATTAGGCATAGCCATGGTTCCCGAAGGCAGACGTTTATTTCCCAGTCTGACAGTGGAAGAAAATCTATTAATGGGAGCGCTTTCCGGTCGCAAGGGCTCTTGGAATCTCTCGCGCGTATTTCAACTTTTCCCAATACTGCAAGAGAAGCGACATATGCCATCGACTTCGTTATCCGGTGGCCAGCAGCAAATGGTGGCCATAGGCCGGGCTCTGATGAGTAATCCACGATTATTGTTGTGTGATGAAATTTCACTCGGTCTTGCACCTGTCGTGATACGAGAAATTTATGCTGCTTTACCTGCCATCATGGAAGAAGGGATGTCGCTCTTGATCGTCGAGCAGGATGTGCAACTTGCCATGCAGGCTTCATCGCGTGTGGTGTGTTTACAGGAAGGGTTAGTGTCTTTAGAGGGTAAGTCCAGTGATTTAACTCGTGATCAGATTAGTAAAGCTTATTTCGGACTATAGATCATGACTGAAATTATTTTGCAGGGCTTATTACTAGGGGGGCTTTACGCACTGTTCGCATTAGGGCAATCGCTGATGTTTGGGGTGATGCGCCTGACGAATACGGCGCAAGGTGACTTCATTATTTTAGGTGGATTTTTTTCTATCAGCATGGTGGCAGCAACCGGCTGGTTACCGAGTGTGGGTTTGCTATTGCTTATACCGTTGGCTTTTTTAGCAGGCTATGGTTTGCAGCGTTTTGTACTTAACTATACGTTGGGGCGCGATCCGCTACCCTCATTAGTGGTGACGTTTGGTTTGTCCATCATTATTCAAAATTTTCTGTTAGAGATGTACTCCGCTGATCCCAGATCATTGGATGCCGGCAGTATTGCTTTAGCTAGCTTGTCGGTGAGCGACATTACTGTAGGAACGCTGCCGCTACTGACATTTTTTATCGCATTGCTGTCAACGGCACTATTACAAGCTTTATTTAGCTATACGTCATTGGGTCGATCGTTTCGTGCTGTCTCGGATGACAGAGAGGCAGCTCAATTAATGGGTTTAAAACCAGCAATCGTGTATGCACAAGCTACCGGTATAGCGTTTATGCTGATAGCGCTTGCCGGTGGGTTGCAAGCTATGCGTACAACGATAGCTCCGTCTGATGGGCCACTATTGTTATTGTTTGCATTCGAGGCTGTCATCATCGGAGGAATGGGTTCTTTCTGGGGCACGTTACTGGGCGCGCTGCTATTAGGATTGACTCAACAGATAGGCTTTCGACTGGACCCGGGTTGGGGTATCTGGTTTGGTCATTTAATGTTTTTAACTGTACTGGTTATACGACCTCAAGGTCTTTTTCCCAAGACCAGAGGCTAGTTTTTTTACAGCGACAACGACCGAATCTATGCAAGCTTACGACGTTATACGCAGCAATCGCTTTTCCAGGGCTTTGCCCTGGTTGACTATGCTATTGCTGATACCAGCGATGTCACTTCCTGTATGGGGTGAGTCGAGCTGGATGCGCGAAGTCGTTGAAATAGCCTGCTATTTTTTGTTTGCCATGATGTGGAATCTGCTTGCAGGTTATGGCGGTATGGTGAGCATAGGTCAGCAAGCATTTTTTGGTTTTGGTGGTTATGCCATGCTCATCCTGGGCAATGAAGCAGGCGTGAATCCATTCATTGCTATTCCACTTGCAGCAATCCTAACGACACTTATAGCCTGGCCAGTGTCATTGATTGCATTCAGATTACAAGGGGGTTATTTCGCGATAGGATCATGGGTTATTGCTGAAGTATTTCGGTTGTCGTTTGCAAATTTACACTGGGTCGGAGGTGGTTCAGGTACGTCACTGACAGCGTTACGCGGCATAGAAAAAGCTACGCGCGAGAGTACAACTTACTGGATTGCACTGGCTTGTATTGTGTTTGCGATTGCAGGTATTTATTTATTTTTACGCTCCAAGCGTGGACTGGCCTTACTTGCGATTCGCGATAACGAAAATGCTGCCGCTTCCCAAGGTATTGATGTATGGCGATTAAAGTTGGCTGTTTACTTAATCGCTGCAGGTGGTACGGGTTTAGCTGGGGCTTTATATTTCGTTAGTAATCTTCGCATCTCACCTGATGCAGCGTTTTCAGTGAACTGGACGGCGTTCGCTATTTTTATGGTGGTGATAGGTGGTTTGGGGCGTATAGAGGGGCCCATCATTGGCGCACTACTGTTTTGGTTTTTAAATAAATTTTTTAGTGATTATGGTACGTGGTACCTCATAGGATTGGGTCTTATAGCCATCGTGGTTACGCTGTTTTTCAAAGATGGCTTGTGGGGCGCTTTACACCGGCGGTATGGCTTATCACTTTTCCCCACACATCGATTTTTAAAGCCGAGGAATTAAATGACTTTTTCACACCAAATAATTACTCAGGCTGCGATGGATAGCTTTGCTGGCGCAGACAATCCCCGACTCAAATTGCTGCTGCAATCACTAGTCAAGCATTTGCACGCATTTGCTGAAGAAACGCAACTCACAGAAGCAGAATGGATGGCGGGCATACAATTTTTAACTGCGACTGGTCACACATGTGACGATGTTAGGCAAGAATTCATTTTGCTTTCCGATACGCTGGGTTTATCTATGTTGTTGGTTGCCATGCATGACGGAGCAAAGCAGGGCGCAACAGAGGCCACTGTATTGGGACCTTTCCATACTCACGATGCGCCTCCTATGGAAAATGGTGCAGACATCACCAATGGCGCACCCGGCCAACCGCTGTTAGTTACAGGCCGGGTGTTATCGGCAGATGGAGTGGCGCTAGCGCATGCCATGGTTGATGTTTGGCAGGCTGACGCAGAGGGTTTGTATGATGTTCAACGTGGAGAATTGCAAAGTGAGCGTCGTGCCAGAGGTTTGATAACAACAGATGCGCAGGGTCATTTTTCCTTTTGGACAGTCTTACCCGAGGCATATCCTGTACCTACGGATGGCCCGGTTGGACAGATGTTGTTAACTACTGGACGTCATCCCTGGCGACCAGCGCACATACATTTTTTGGTGAAAGCGGATGGATATCAGCCACTGGTTACCCATATTTTCCGGGATGGCGATCCTTATTTAACTAGTGATGTGGTGTTTGGTGTGCGGCCATCATTAGTGGGGGATTTTCAGTCCCATGCACCTGGCAAGTCGCCGGATGGGCGCGATATGCAACAGCCCTACTGGAGTCTGCACTACGAATTTTTGCTGCAAAAAAAGTGACCTGTGGCCTGCCCATCCTTCTTTTTGCACTTCGTAATACACCATCACTGCATCAGCTAGGCTTGAGGTACCGAGCTGCCTGATCCACTATAGTCGTGCATATTTCCGTTAATTAGATCGTTCTCTGGCCCCTGTAGAATCTGGGTCTAAGCTGGATGCCTATCAGCCCAATAACTAATTTAATGAGGATTAAGCTATGCAATCAATCGGAAAAATGATGGAGCGTCCGTTGCTGATTTCAGCCATTCTCGAGCACGGGGCGCATCAATTTGGCCAACAACTGATTGTTAGTCGTGAGACGCACGGGCCATTGCATCGCTATACCTTTGCCGATATGGCCAAGCGAGCCAAACAATTGGCGAACGCTTTAGCCAGCCTCGAACTTACTGTGGGTAGTGTGGTTGGAACGATTGCGTGGAATAACTACAGGCATCTGGAGTCCTACTACGCTGTATCGGGCAGTGGCATGGTTATGCATACATGCAATCCGCGTCTACATCCGGATCAACTGGCTTACATCATTAATCATGCTGATGATGAGGTGATACTGTTTGATAGTAGCTTCGCGCCATTGGTTAAAGCGGTTGCTCCGCATTGTTCTAAGGTGAAGCACTGGATTTGTTTAAGCGATAAAGCAAACACACCAGCGGTGGAAGGTGTAGAAATTAAAAGCTACGACGATCTGATATCTGCGCATGATCCAGTCTTTCATTGGCCAGACCTAGATGAAAGATTGGGTGCAGCTCTGTGCTACACATCAGGCACTACAGGTAATCCTAAGGGCGTGCTTTACTCGCACAGAGCAATTTCACTCAGTGCGTTGTCTGCGTGTCAGCCGAACGTGCTGAGCATATCTTCCCAAGAAGCGGTGCTGCCAGTCGTACCCATGTTTCATATTAATGCGTGGTGTTTGCCTTACGCTGCTCTGATAGCTGGCGCAAAATTAGTTTTGCCAGGCCCTAAGTTAGATGGAGCCAGTCTGTACGATTTAATGGAATCAGAAAAAGTAACGCTTAGTGCGGGCGTTCCTACGATTTGGATGGGTCTGGTTCAGTACTTAGAGCAAAACAATCTGAAATTTACAACGATGCGCAGAACCGGAGTCGGCGGCTCTGCCATGCCCAGAGCATTGATCACTAAGTTTAATGAAGTTTATAACGTCGATGTGCGTCACGGTTGGGGTATGACTGAAACCACCGCGGTGGCGACCATGAGTAATATAAACGATAGCGAAATGGGTTGGCCCGCAGATAAGCGTCATGAATTGATTGCAAAGCAGGGCAAATCTGTCTTTGGTATTGAATTAAAAATTATTGATGAACATGGACATTCGCTTCCCAGAGATGGAAGCGCGCAAGGCGAGTTGATGGTGAGGGGACAGTGGATAGTTGAGCAGTATCACAAGGCAGATGCAACAGCGCTAGTCGATGGTTGGTTTCCTACGGGTGATATTGCAACCATCAGCCCCGATGGTGTGATGCACATTCGCGATCGTACTAAGGATGTGATCAAGTCGGGTGGTGAGTGGATTAGCTCGATCGACCTTGAAAATGCAGCGGCCGCTCATCCGAGTGTGGCTATGGCTGCCGTTATCGGTGTGAAGCATCCTAAGTGGGATGAGCGGCCATTGCTCTTGATTGTTCCCAAAGCTGAAAAAACGCTGGAGAAGCAGGAGCTTATTGATTTTCTGACGCAACGGGTCGCGAAATGGTGGGTACCTGATGAAGTGATCTTTGTTCAGTCGTTACCCGTTGGCGGAACAGGGAAAGTTCAAAAAAATGATCTGCGTTTGAAATATGGAAGTATTTTTACTGACTAGATAACGTTAGCGATAACATAGTTTAGTTATCGTGAAGGACGTTCAGTACCGATTCTTTTATCAGAACGCGCTGCCAAGTAGGTGTACAAATCAAGGATGTGGGCATTCACCGCAGGCTCCCCTTGCCATGCGGGCATCTCTATCGGTGGTTCTTTGAGCCGCACTATGTCTTCGATACGAGTATCGATAGTTGATTGATTTGATGAATCTGGTCCCAATCCATACCCCAGGTCATAGCGCTTTAATACCAACTCTGCG
>CAYUDI010000007.1:0-8669 GCA_964443585.1 uncultured Bifidobacterium sp. | reverse complement strand
AACGGCGCGAGCTCATGTCGGCAACGATAGGTAGCAAATCAGGTGCGCGATCACCACCTGTTGCTGCCATGCCGTGGCAGCTTGCGCATTTATCTTGAAATACTCGCCAACCAGCATACAGATTGCCTTGTGGCGGTGGGGGTGGTCTGAGTTCACGTGCCGGCTTGGCGTTAAGGAATTCCATAGCGCATGCGGCAAGCAGCATGGGTGAGACCAGCAGCAGGGCAATGTGTATATAGCGTGATGGTTTCGGCGTTAGGTATTTTATGGAATTTTTCATAGCAATTATTTTTGCACTCATCATGAATGTTTGTAATCAGGTTGACCTGTTCGGCCTGTTTTTAGTCGTGCGCTTAAAAGAGCATCCCAAAAAAACTTTATGAAAGCTAGTGTCTATTGCCGTGTTGCTCGGTACGTGCTTAGTATATGAAAGGTTGTTAGAAATAAATTTGTTATAGGTCAAAATAAGACCAGAAATAAACTAGTACACAATCATAGGAAAAAACATAAATATCAAATACGTACCTAATTTTTGAGAGCTGGTATTAGAAACCAAAATTAATAAGGGATGATTTTTTTTACTGAACAGGACAAAAAAGAGCCCAGTATTCCTGGGCTCTTTGGGCGCATAACGTTCAACGGCTAGAGCATGCTCTGTGCGTATCCAATATTTATACCATTGGCGGCATTGTCTGCGCAGTCAAAAGATCTGTGACGATGGATATGATGGGCAAATTAGTTGGGTACTATTTGTAGGGGTCTTTTTCACTAGTCAGCGCAATCATATCCCTCGCGCACCTGAGGCAAGGAAGCCACCGTCGACTGGCATCGATATACCCGTGATATACGAGGCTTGATCAGATGCGAGAAAGGCGACTACGGCAGCAATTTCAGATACTGTACCGTAGCGATTCATGGGTATGGCACTGGAATACTCTTGTTTGAATTTTTCAGTATGCAGCACTCGAGTAAATGGCGTATCAACTGGGCCCGGTGAAACAGCATTTGCGGTAATACCGTGCTCAGCCAGTTCAACAGCCATCTGGCGTGTTAGTGCAATCACGGCGCCTTTCGATGTGCCATAGGCTGTTCGGCCCGAGCCAACTGCGCGCATACCAGCCACTGAGGCGATGTTGATGATTCTTCCCCATTTCTGTTCGACCATCATGCGCGCTGCGTGCTGACTGCACAGCAACGTGCCAGTGACGTTGATGCTCATGGTCTGTTCGAAATGATCAAGCGGATAGTCAAGAAAGGGATAGACCTTGGCTATCCCAGCGCTATTAACAAGCACATCACAGCGGCCAAACTGCTGCTGTATAGACGCGAAAGCTGCCGTGATGGACGCTGATATACCGACATCGATCTCGACAGTGCTAACGGATAATCCTTGTTCAATTAAATGATCTGCCGTCTGCTGTGCAGCGGTAGTGTCGCGATCTGCGATCACGACGTGGTGGCCATTTTGCGCGAGTTGCGCAACCGATTCACCGCCTATACCCATTGCCCCACCGGTTACGACGGCTACGCGTTGTTTATGCATCGTTGTCCTTTGACGGATGTTATCCGTTTTTTATTTTTCAACTAATTGGTTTGATGAAGAAACGTGACACTACAGCGTGAATAGTATGTTCTTAAATCAAAAAAATACATCACAAAGTGAGCATACATCAATCACGCACGTCTCTAACACGACTAGTCCCGATGCACATTACGAAAACTGAGGCGACGACTTTCTAATGCAGCTTAAAGACAGCAGGATTAATAAAACAGAAATATCGTTGTGATCAATAGGTTGTAATCGCCGACCTGAATTGATTGACAGCTGCGGGTGAAACTGGTCATCGCTTCATTGCCCTGTAACGCCGTTTTGGGTAATGTGATGTCAGACTTAATCTAGCCATTAACAAGGGACTTTCATAGGAGTCGCATCACGAAGATAACGATTGGTTCACTGCGGGTCAATGGCGGATAAAACGCTAGTCGGTACAAACTTTAGCCATCAGTTCACCGGCGGCTGGTTCTTTCTTGGCCACAAACCAGCCAGTTTCCTGATCTGATGCATACACCAATGTGCCGCTTAGACCGACGTTGGCATACCACTGATAAGCGAGGATATTCATGCGCTTGCTGCTGCACTGAACCTGGAAAACCATGTGTTCTGACTTGTAGCTCTTGGTTTGATAATGACGACGGATTTCCTGGGCGACTGGAAAGTCTCTGGTGATTTCTAACTCAACCACATCAGAACTAATCGCAACTGTGTTTAGTATTTTGAAAACCACCTCATTTGAACCCGCAGTCTCATTCGCGCCGCACACGCCTACATACAAAAATATCATCAGTGCAATGAGGGGTCGGATCAGCATATTTGTAGTCTATTGCGTGATGGAAGTGAAGATTCAGTGACATCATAAATCATCCGGTGTATGCGAATCAATTCATGATGCACCGCATGATATTTGACCCTGAGCCAACTATCTGATGCTGATTCATGCGCACTATAGAAGTGCCTGTAGTCGATTAAATTTTTATACAAGTGCGCCAAACTGAACAACACTGTTTTTGTAGGTGTGGATATCTTATTCAGGACGCTTGGCTTTGAAAAATTTAGCTTGAAAGTAAATGGTGCTACAGTCTGAATGTCGGTCGGTATGACTTACTCAGGTCAGCAAATTAAACTAATAAGAGGGCTCCATGAAAATTCTGCAGACAGTCACGAAAGTACCCGGCGGCCTGATGGTTGTACCTTTGTTTATTGGTATTCTGGTCAATACATTTGCTCCAGATGCGCTAAAGATTGGTGGATTCACCGAAGCGCTGACCAATAAAGGTTATTTGACGTTAGTTGCAATGTATCTCTTCGTTGTTGGAACCAAAATGACATTGCGTGCAGCACCTGTCATGTTAAAGCGGGGATTTGGCATCATGTTTGCCAAGGTCGGTACGGCGACTATTTTATCGATGGCTGTGGCTTATTTTTTTGAGGGTGATTTTTTTGGATTAACCACCTTAGCCATACTCGCCGCCATGAATGATACAAACGGTGGAATGTTCATGGCCCTGACCAGCACCTTTGGCAACAAAGAAGATGCAGGTACGTATGTGCCGCAGAGTATAGAAACGGGACCGTTTTTAACGATGCTGATTCTTGTTGGCGCTGGTCTGGCGAACATACCTTGGTTAACGATGCTCTCTGTGATTCTTCCAATTGCAGCAGGTGCGATACTTGCCAACCTCGATGAAGAGTTGAGAGAATTTTTTGGTTCGCGTGAAGCGATTATTGTGCCGTTTATGGCGTTTGCATTGGGACAGACGATTAATTTAAACGCAGTACTTAAAGCAGGTTTTCAGGGTATTTTTCTGGGTCTGACCGTGCTGGTAGCTACCGGTGCTGCGTGTATAGTCATCGACAGATGGTTGGGTGGTTCTGGTGTGGCAGGTGCGGCTGCATCAAGTACCGCTGGTAATGCTGCAGGCACGCCTCAAGCCGTAGCTATTGCGGATCCCAGCTACGCATTAATTGCGCCTATGGCGACTATTCAGGTGGCGGCTTCCGTCATCATTACGGCATTGCTGACACCTTTGCTGACAGCGATCGTATACAAACGAAATCAATCCAAGGCTATCGATACAAAACAAACGACGGAGTTGCCACAATCAAGCGCATAGCTCAGAGGTTACTTAAGTAGTTTCAAAAAAATAACGACCTTCGTCGTATAAAAATTATTCATACCGACGAAATGCCAAAAAGCTGGAGGAGACACGGTGCTTTTCATGCAATTGCTGTTAAGCGGTATTGCGCAAGGTTGCATCTATGGCCTGATCGCACTGGGATTTGTGCTGATTTACAAAGCCACCGAAACCGTCAGCTTTGTTCAGGGCGATCTGATGATGTTGGGCGCGTTTGCGGGTCTGGCACTGGTGTCGGGCTTGGGACTTTCGTTTTGGTTGGCCTTGCCGATCGCAATGGTGTTAATGGCTGTGTTCGGCATACTGCTCGAGCGCGTAACAATTCGGCCCATTTTGGGTGAGCCTGCGTTTACAGTCGTGATGCTAACCATAGGGGTTGGTTATCTTGCCCGTGGCCTCATAACTATGGTGCCTGGGATAGGGGCCGATACGCTTCCACTCGATGTGCCCTACAAAGATGAACTGATCACGGTAGGCCAAGCCAACTTTAGTGCTGAGCACCTGGTAATTATTGCCGCTACCGTGTTGCTCAGCGCAGTACTGTTTGCGTTGTTTCGCTTTACGCGTATAGGCATTGCGATGCAGGCTGCTTCACAAAATCAGCTTGCAGCGTATTACATGGGCATTCCCGTGCGTCGTATCAATGGACTGGTGTGGGGTCTGGCTTCGGCAGTTGCTGCAGTGGCTGGCATGCTGCTGGCTCCGATTACATTTGTTCATGCCAACATGGGCATGATTGGATTGAAGGCATTTCCGGCAGCGGTCGTTGGTGGCTTTGGTAGTTTGCCTGGTGCCATTGCAGGTGGGCTAGTCATTGGCATTACCGAGTCCATGGCAGGTTTTTATTTGCCTGAGGGTGTCAAGGATGTCTGCGCTTATGTCGTTGTACTTGTCGTGCTGCTGGTCCGTCCTAATGGACTGTTTGGCGAACAACTACGCAAGAAAGTATAACGACCACGATGCGCTTTCTTTTTAAAACCCGTTACGAGCAAGACATAGCGCTGGCGCGTCATGGCGGGCATCTGTTCTGGTATGGGTTGCTGCTGGTGGCGCTGGTCGTTGCTCCTTTTTTGCTGCCTCAATATTGGCTGGAGCAGCTTTCCTTTGTACTGATATACGCCATCGTCGGTCTGGGGCTCATGCTGTTGTCCGGATTTACGGGGTTGTTCTCGATGGGCCATGGCGCTTTTATGGGTGTTGGCGCCTATGCACAAGTATTTTTTGTCGCTGCCGGTGTGCCGTTTCCGCTGGCGATGATCCTGGCTATGTTCATTTCAGCGGCTGTCGGTTTTATGGTTGGCTTACCTGCGTTACGCGTCAAAGGAATCTATCTGGCGATATCAACGCTCAGTTTTGGATTCATACTCGAAGAAATTTTGGCGCGTTGGGAATCAGTCACTGGTGGCAATGCCGGTGTACATGTCCAGCCACCCGTATTGTTTGCTGTGAACTTCAATACGCCCGTTTTGTTTTACGCGTTGTGCCTGACCCTGACTGTGCTCTCTACGCTGGGGGTGCTTAATTTGCTGCGGGCACCGACCGGGCGTGCCTTTGTCGCCGTGCGCGATTCAGAAATATCGGCTCAGAGCTTGGGCATCCATGTCGCGCGTACCAAGACTTTGTCGTTTGCCATTTCGGCGGCGTTAGCCGGGCTCGGTGGTGCACTGTATGCGCACAAGTTGCAATTCATTTCACCGGATCAGTTTAGTCTGTTGCAATCGATCGAGCTGTTGATGCTGGTGGTGATCGGTGGATTGGGTTCTGTCCATGGTGCTTTTTTAGGGGCGATTTTTTTAATCGTGATGCCTCAGCTGATTGCGATCAGTAAGGATTTTTTACCAGCGATGGTGGGTCAGGCTCCCGGCTTGCAAAGCGTCGTGTATGGATTAGTTTTAATTTTATTTGTACTTTTTGAGCCGCTAGGTATTTCCGGGCGCTGGCTCAAGATACGTACTTGGCTGGAGATTTTTCCGTTCTACCGCCAAGACATGTTCCGGCGCCAGAAGACGTTCCTTAAATCAGATCGTTTGAAATGAAGCACGCATTATCATGAATGAGCTCCTGCTTTCAGTCAGTCATCTTTCGATGCAATTTGGCGGTGTCAAAGCCGTCAATGACGTCAGCTTTGATGTGCGTCGCGGCGAGGTATTTACACTGATTGGTCCTAATGGCGCTGGCAAGACAACAGTATTTAATTTAATCAGCCGTATTTATTCAGCCACCACAGGCAGCATGGCGTATCACACGCCACACAGCGTAGTAAATCTGACTGCTCAGCCCCCACACCGAATTGCAACATTAGGCATCGCACGTACTTTTCAAAATATAGAATTATTTGAGCAGGCCACTGTCTTGCAAAATTTACTGATCGGACGCCACACGCATCGTCAGACCGGTTTCTGGCGCGACCTGCTGTTTACTACGCGCGCAAGAGATGCCGAAATTGCGGCGCGTCGCAAGGTCGAAGAGATTATTGATCTGCTCGATTTGCAGCACCATCGCGACATTCGGATTGGTAATTTACCCTACGGTATACGCAAGGTGGTCGAGCTAGCGCGTGCATTGTGCACGGCGCCGCAGTTGTTATTGCTTGATGAGCCGTCCTCAGGCCTCAATGTGGAAGAAACCGATGACATGGTGTTCTGGATCAGTGACATCAAAGAAGAATTAGGTGTCACAGTACTCATGGTTGAACACGACATGACACTGGTGTCGAAAGTATCAGACCGTGTGCTGGCGATGAATCAAGGTGAGGTACTGGCCACTGGCACGCCACAGCAAGTGCAGAGTGATCCAGGTGTGATTGAGGCGTATCTGGGCTCGGTCGATGACGTTAGCAGCCTGCGTCGGGAGCAGTCATGAGTGGTGCAGCACCTTCTCTGCTGTCGTTAACCAATGTTGAAAGTGCGTATGGCCCCATCAAAGCCATACGCGGTATCAGTCTGGATGTGATGCGCGGTCAGATTGCCACGGTGCTTGGTTCGAATGGCGCGGGCAAGTCAACCATACTAAAAACAATTTCAGGCATCATCGATCCGCGGAAAGGTTCTGTCAGTTTCAATGGTGTAGACATTACAGCACAAGACCCGGCGCATATTGTGCAGCGTGGTCTGGTACAGGTACCGGAAGGGCGCGAGGTTTTTCCTTTGCTATCTGTACTCGACAATTTACAGATGGGGGGCTACACGCGGCATGATCGGGATGGATTTGCACGCGACCTGGAGATGGTCTTTGCATATTTTCCAGTGCTTAAAGAACGCAGTCATCAAGATGCTGGGTTGCTCTCAGGCGGACAACAGCAGATGCTGGCTATTGCACGGGCGCTGATGTCGGCACCCCAATTGATGTTATTGGATGAACCAAGTCTGGGTTTATCGCCAGGACTGACCAAAGAAATTTTCGAAATTGTGGTTCGTATCAACCGTGAACGCGGTACGACGATTTTACTGGTCGAACAAAATGCCAACATGGCCTTGAACGCTGCTGATTACGGTTATGTGCTGGAGAACGGCAGAATCGTGATGGAAGATACGTGCGCGCGATTACGCGAAAAAGAAGACATCAAAGAATTTTATCTCGGCATGAAAGAAGCGGGTGCGCGGGGCGAGCGGCGTTGGAAAAAGAAAAAGACGTGGAGATAGCCTATGCTCTGGAAAGCAAAACATCATGATGTGAATCCGGCTGCGTTTGCGCAAGGAGACACCCTGCCTGCGATGTTTTGGAATGGCGTCGCCGCGCGCGGCGATCAGGTCTGGATGCGACAAAAAGAATTTGGAATCTGGCAGTCCTGGAATTGGCAGCAAGTGGGCAGTATCGTAGGTGAGATTGCCAATGGTTTGTTGAGTCTGGATTTTCAGCCCGGGCAGTGCGCTGCGATTCTTGCAAACACGCGAGTGGAGTGGATGTGGGCGGACATGGCAGCGCTAAGCTGTGCTGGCGTGACTAACGGCGTTTATCCTACCGACGCCAGCGAGCAGGTGCAGTATCTATGCGATGACTCGAGCGCAACGGTATTGTTTGTCGAAGACGAAGAGCAGCTCGATAAAGCACTCTCAGTGCGCGCTAATTTGCCGCTGCTGCGCCATATCATTGTGTTTGACATGAAAGGGCTGCGTGATCTGGATGACGCGATGATCATCAGCTTAGATCAGTTGCGGGAGCGTGGTCGTGTGTTGGCGAGCCAAACACCAGGGCTGCTGTCGGCGCGTATCGCGCAATGCCAGCCGCACGATCTGGCGATTTTGGTCTATACCTCAGGTACGACGGGTAAGCCTAAGGGCGCCATGCATAGCCATGCAGGGCTGGTGTATTCGTGTGGTCGTGCTGCGGAAGGATTGCCGCAAGATGAGCGCGATGAGCGCATGTGTTTTTTGCCGCTTTGTCATATCGCAGAGCGTTTGCTGGGCGCATACGTGGCAATTTATACGGGCACTATTCTTAATTTTGTCGAGAACCCGGAGACCGTGCCAGAGAATGTGCGTGAGATAGCGCCAACGACGTTATTTGCAGTGCCACGTGTATGGGAAAAATTTTATTCAGCAGTGACTATAGCCATCAAAGAAAGCACACCACTACAGCGCGCTGCCTATGCGTGGAGTATTGGTGTCGGAGGGCGGATCGCAGATTTATGTTTGGCAGGGCAGCCGATTTCGGCGGGTTTAAAGCTACGTTTTATTCTGGCGCGCTGGCTGCCACTAGATAACATTCGAAAAATGATTGGTATACATCGTGCGCGATTTTTGACGACGGGAGCAGCACCCATTTCGCCAGAATTGATACGCTGGTATTTGTCGCTTGGTGTACCGATGCTGGAAGGCTGGGCGCAAACGGAATCATGCGCATTGGGTACCATGAGCCAGCCACACGGTATTCGTCCTGGCACGATAGGCCTTGCAGTGCCTGGCACCGAGGTGAGGGTTGATCCGGGTAATGGTGAATTACTGATCCGTGGCCCGAATGTGTTTATGGGGTATCTG
>CAYUDI010000006.1:19025-25704 GCA_964443585.1 uncultured Bifidobacterium sp. | reverse complement strand
GCAGATTCTTTAAGAACACCGGGACAAGTATCAAATACATCGCGCATCACCGAGGCGATGAAGGGAATGATCATGACCGAAAGAATTAGGCCGGCAGCCAGCATACCTATGCCCATCATCGGGCCCTGAAATAACTGACCTAGTACCGGAACTTCTCCCAGAGTGTTTTGCAAGAAGGGTTGCACATGGTCAGCAAACAAAGGGGCAAACACAAACAAACCCCACATGCCATAAATAATACTGGGCACTCCAGCCAATAATTCTATGGCAGTGCCCAGAGGTTGTTTCAACCAGCCGGGGCATATCTCGGTCAGAAATAGAGCAATACCAAAACTAATTGGAAATGCGATCAGCAAGGCCAGGCTCGAGGTAATCAGGGTTCCTGCGATGGCAATCAGGGCGCCATACTCGTCGTTGACAGGATCCCACTCGATACGAGTGATAAAACCTGGACCAAAGTGCTGCAAGGCTGGCCATGCGCCAAAGATCAGTGATAACAGAATTCCAACCAGCACCATCAAGACCAGTGTTGCAAAAAGTAATGTGACTTTATGAAACAGAAAATCCTGCCACTTTGCACCGCTAGCAGCGTGGGTATAGCCGGACTGCGCCACGCTTAAAACCTGACTTTCAGGGGAGGTAGCGCTCATGGAAGGTACCGCGTTGGCGGAAAAAGGGCTTAGAGAAGTAGTCACAACCGCACTGTAGAGGGCAATTATGACGACCGAATTACAAAAGTACCCGATACAACATCAAGAAACGATGCGAATTATAAAAGCAAAAGCAAATTTACCCAAAGCGTATATTCAAATACAAATTTAGTAATTCCGACGTGGATACCCCTCAGAAAGTATCCTACTCCATACTTTTTCTTTGTCTTCGGATGACATGAATACCCATTCAGCTACTTCAATAACCGTACGGCCACAACCTCGACAAATATCATCGAAGGTAGTGGAGCATACTGCTACACAGGGGGTATCGGGCCGTTCAGACAATGCGTTGGCTAGGATCGTATAAACAAGCGTCCGGACTAGCTTCCAGATTCGATGATTCCTTAGCCTTACCCACCTTCATTTCTTCCGGAAGGAATACGTTATTTTTAACGGCTGTCATTTCTGCAAGTATCGATATAGCGATCTCTGAGGGTGTTTTACTACCGATATAAATACCTATCGGACCGTGTAATTTTTCTAATTGAGCTGCGGTGACGTCAAACTCCAGCAACCGCTCGCGCCGCTTATGATCGTTGGATCGAGATCCTATAGCGCCCACATAAAATGCGTCCGATTTGAGCGCTTCCATTAAGGCGAGATCATCCAATTTGGGATCATGGGTCAGTGCCACTACGGCAGAGCGGCTGTCGAGCTTCATCTCTACCACTAAATCATCGGGCATCGCATGCACTACTTGCACACCTTCGACATGCCACCCTTCACGATATTCTTCACGCGGGTCGCATACCGTCACCGCGTAATCCATACCTACCGCAATTTGCGCGAGAAAACGCGACAACTGTCCTGCACCAATAATCAACAAGCGCCAGCGTGGGCCATGGATGGTCGTCAACGCTGCTTCTGAAACTTGCAAACTCATACCGGGCTTGGCGGATCCTAGAGAGACCGCACCGTTTTGTAAATCAACACGTCGGGCGATCAATTCACCCTGACCCAATCGATCGATCAATTCATGTATCTGACTAGTTGCCATCAAGGGCTCTATGGCCAATTGTATGGTGCCACCACAGGGCAAACCAAACCGATGCGCTTCATCGGAGGTGATTCCATACGTTACAACCTCAGGCTGCGTGCGCGTAATGCCTTCTTTGCGAACGCGATCAATTAAATCATCTTCTATGCAGCCACCTGAAACTGATCCAACGACATGACCGTCTTCGCAAATGCCTAAGGTCGCGCCTTCAGGACGCGGGCTAGAGCCCCACGTCTTGATGACGGTAACTAGCTCACAGCGCTTGCCTGCTGCGATCCAATCACTGCACGTTTTAAGTACTTCAAGGTCAATACTGTCCATGACTAACCATTTTGAAAACCGGTAAAAAAAAGCTCCCCACCCTTACGGGAGGGGAGCCATTCAGTGCATTACTACCTTAGGCCGACTTGAGGCCCTTAGCCAAAGGCATGCTGCGCACACGCTTGCCAGTTGCGGCAAAAATCGCGTTAGCTACAGCAGGTCCGATCAGCGATGTGGAAGGTTCACCCACACCACCTGGCTTGTTTGCAGTCTCAACCAGAGTCACATCAATGACTGGTGCCTGATTCTGACGAATCGGAGCGAAGTCATTGAAGTTAGCCTGCTGAATACGGCCATTAGCTAAGGTGTTCTCGGTGTACAAAGCACCCGAGAGACCGTAGATGATGCCGGACTCAAGCTGTTGACGAACGATCTCTGGATTAACCATGTTGCCCTGATCGCTAACGACCCAAACTTTGTGCACTTTGACATTGCCGTCAGTGACTGAAACTTCAGCCACTTGAGCCATGTAGGTGCCATAGCCTTCCATAATCGCGACACCGAGAGCACGGCCTTTAGGCAATTTACGGCCCCAACCAGCTTTCTCAGTTGCTATTTTCAATACATTGGTAATACGTGCATCTTCCAGCATGGCCAAACGGAAGGCGACTGGATCTTTACCTGCTGCATGGGCCAGCTCATCAACGAAGGACTCGTTAGCGAAGCAGTTCATGGTGTGCGATACCGCACGCAGGTAACCGACACGATAGCCTGTGTCGTGAATAATCACGTCATGCGCTGTGTTGGGCACGTTGTACAAAGGAACCGATGCTTCGACCATGAATGGATCAAGCGTGTTCTTTGGCAAGCCAAATGCGCGCTGTGTGATCGACTGCGAGGTCAACTGGAACTTAACGCCGACGATATTGCCGGACGCATCTAAACCAGCTTCCAAACGATTGAGGCCAGCTGGACGATAGAAGTCATGCTTCATGTCGTCTTCACGGCTCCAGAGCACTTTGACCGGACGGCCAACCGCTTTGGAAACCTGAACTGCTTGCGAAATAAAGTCGAGTTCGATACGACGACCGAAACCACCACCTAGGTACGTGGTACGAACGCTGACGTTCTCTGGCTTGATACCAAGCACAGCAGCTGCTGTACCTTGTGCACCTTGCTGGAACTGCGTAGGACCTGTCAGTTCACACTTGTCGCCTTTAACATCAGCGATCATGTTCATAGGCTCGAGTGGCTGGTGAGCCATCAACGGCGTGGTGTAGTTAGCTTTGATTACTTTAGCTGCACCAGCAATCGCGCCCGCTGCATCACCGACATCAGGACGAATCTTGATTGCCTTGATATCTTTTTCAGCGCCCTTAATTGCAGCCCACATACTGGCGGATGAAATGCCTGCACCAGCGCCATCATCAAACGTTACTTTCAAGCCTTTTTTACGGGCATTGAAAGCGTGCCAGTAAGTGTCGGCAACGACAGCTACACCGTCAGCGATCTGAACAACGTCGATAACACCAGGCATGCTCTTGGCTTTAGTAGCATCAAAGCTGACTGGCTTGCCGCCGATAACGGGCGTCTGCTCAATCGATGCGTACACCATGCCAGGTACTTTGGCATCAATACCGAATTCAGCAGAGCCATTGACCTTTGCTGGCGTATCCAGACGGTTCATTGGCTTACCAACAACGCGGAACTGTGATGGGTCTTTGATTTTTACATCTTTTGGTACTGGCAATGCTGCTGCAGCAGAAGCGAGTTCACCGTAAGTAGCGCTCTTGCCACCGCCGGAAACGACGCCGTTGTTAGCTGTCAGTGTGGAAGCATCAACGCCCCACTTGCTAGCAGCTGCTTCAACCAGCATGGTGCGCACTTGTGCACCGCCTACGCGCAGCTTTTCCCATGCATCACGGATCGAGGTGGAACCACCAGTGATCTGTGCGCCGAGTAAGCCGTTGATGTAAGCAGGGTTAGCAGGTGCAGTAGTTACTTTAACGTTGTTGACATCCACGTTCAATTCTTCAGCGATCAGCATAGGCAGAGCAGTGTGTACGCCCTGGCCCATTTCTGACATGTGAGAAAGAAGAGTAATGGAGTTGTCATCTGCAATATGTACCCACACGTTTGGGGTATGCAGAGAACCAGCAGCTTGAGCTTCGTTGCCACCCATACCAGGCACATACATGCCAAGTACAGCAACACCAGAAGCAACTGCAGAGGTCTTTAAAAATTCGCGACGATTCGTAGTCATTTGTATGTCTCCTCTACCTTAAGCGCGACGTAATTCTGCAGCAGCATCTTTGATCGCGGCGCGAATGCGGTTGTAAGTGCCGCAACGGCACAAATTGCCACTCATCGCGTTGTCGATGTCTGCATCGCTTGGATTCTTGTTCTTGGTCAGCAAAGCTGCTGCACTCATCAACTGGCCAGATTGGCAATAGCCGCACTGTGGCACTTGATGCTTGATCCAAGCTTTTTGCAGCGGATGCGAGTTGTCACTGGACAGCGACTCAATCGTGGCAACTTTTTTGCCAGCGACAGCCGATACCGGTGTTTGACACGCACGAATTGGTGTGCCATTCAGATGAACGGTGCAAGCACCGCAAAGGGCTGCGCCGCATCCGAACTTGGTGCCGGTCAGACCCACTTCATCACGGATTACCCACAACAGTGGGGTATCCGCTTCGGCCTGGACGGATACCGTCGAGCCGTTCAGATTAAAACTGATTGCCATGTTTAACTCTCCTCTTTCTCATGGGTTCACTGCAACTTTAGCCAATGATTTCTCATTAGATTTATTTGAAGCGTGCCGGGCCTAAATTTTCAGCCCAGCGGCACTTTGCTGCATGTCCTTCTTGGGGAAATTGCAGTGAGCGTCTTGCTTCCGCGTCGACTTTACACGTCCAAAAAGTGGTTTCTTTAAGAACGTAATTTTTACGCATGTGTCTATATAGCACCGTTATTTAGCAAAATCAATAAAACCCAACCAGTGCTTTATTGATACATAGCCAACATTATTGACTTCGCAAAATTTTTCTTTTTTGACTAATACAAGATAAGCAACGTCCGATGTACTAATCGATTTTTTAACTAATAACTACTTGATAATTTAGTTGCCAGAAAAAATAGTACCTAGCTAAATCGCAAAAGGTATTTATTTAAAATATAAGCCTATTAAATCAAGCGACTACGTAATTACCATCCTCACTTGGAACAATTAACCCAACTGGCAGTCAAGACCTGGGCTTCAATCAACTTTAAAACGGTGGTTCTGAAATAAGCGATTTATCAATAAGTTAGCACTTATGTGTACTAATTGACAGCGCGACTTATGAAACAACTGTTTCATCAGTTCGACTATCACCTTCAGTATCTACCCAGGTGATTTCGACTTTATCTCCGACCTTGCCGCCCTTGAACTTAAATGAAAAATAGGGATCCCGGGCAACCGAGCCTCCAAAATGTACATGCAAAACAGGCCTGCCATTGCAAGTGCCTCGCAAGGTCTGAATAAAATGAGGAAGGATTAGCTGTCCATCTGTAGTCCATGTCAAACGACTCAGCATCCTGTGCTTCATGAGTATCTTTACCTCAACCACACCTGCGGCATGAACGGCGCGCACTCGCATAGGCTCACCCAAGGCAGCCTCCTATCATGACGGTAATGTCGCGTATGGCAAAAAACCACCGCCCCTCTGAGCGGGCTACAGCAACAATGCCCGAGGTTTCCGCCACTTTGATGCGCACCGAATATGTAGGCTCATTGTCTGGCAACACATGAAAGCCAACACATACTGGATTGGGATTCAAATCCGCTAACAGCGCAATGAAATCTGTATTGGGAATTTTGCTCGTAATGGTAACGGGCACGTTGGTACCGTTTTCAGCCAGCTCAGGAGCATCAATAAGAAGTTGGTTTTTAGGTGCTTCACTCAAACCCGGAGCACGTCCGCGCTCTGTTACGGTGCGTGGAGTATTGGGAGTCGTGGTATCACCACTCATGGCAATAACAAACGCCTCCAGACTTTTGGCAGAGTAGACAGCGCCATTCCAGTCCGAACCCCATGCGACCTCAGCAAAAACGTCTGAAGGTTTTAATAGCCCAGCACTAAAAGCAATCGCCAATCCAGAGGCTATGCGCATGGCGTCGCGGCGACTCGGGTCCAATGTGTGTCTCCATCAATGATTTTTTGTACATTGTGCCACTGTTAGGGCACCCTCTGCAGGGCACGCGCTAACTACATACCAGGGTCTAGCGTTTAGTACTGGTATCCACACCTCGGATTGAACCGTAGGTGCGATTTTGTTCGGCTAGGTTGCCGTTGAGGCCGTTGACTGAGGCCGGCAGTACCACTAACGATTGCTCATTGACCTTGCACTGATTCATGCAGGCTTCGCTGATGACATCAGGCTTGCCTTGCACAGCGAGCATTCCATGTGCTGTAGTCATGCCTGCGCGATTAGGCATTTTTGCTTGAGCCTGCGCGATGTTTTTTTCATTGAGTGTGAAATCAGCGGGAACAATATCCGCCAAATGTAAAAGGTAAGCCGTCGCTGCATACACATCATTGACTGACAAACTTTTGGGCGCATCGTAAGGCATCGCTCGACGTATGTAATCCCACAATGTCGATACCGTAGCTAGCTTCATGATGGTCGTTTTGGAGTTTTCAGTTGCTGCAGTCAATCCTGCTGC
>CAYUDI010000006.1:9869-19015 GCA_964443585.1 uncultured Bifidobacterium sp. | reverse complement strand
AATCAGTTTTGCGTTCAATGTCGGCACTGGTAGTACCTCCTATGAGGGGAGGGAAAACGGCCGGTGATTCAGCAAATGCTCCATGACAGGATGCGCATTTTTGCTCCCATAATTTCATGCCTTGACTAACGCTGCCAGTACCTGCTGGCAGGCCACGAAAATCAGGCCTGACATCGCTATCCCAAGCTGAAATTTCTGCCACTGTTGCACTGCGACCGACATTGGGATAAGTCTGTGCTCCTGCGTGAGTACAAAACAAACAAACAACCAACAAGGCAAATTTAAGAAATCTGTACATTCACCACCTCACCAGCTGCTTCAACGCGCCAGGATTGAATCGCATTGTTGTGATACACCGAGCGCGTACCGCGCACCGCACGCAGCTCCGCCATTTTGGGTTGCACATAGCCCGTTTCATCGATGGCGCGTGACTGCAAAATAGCAGGTTTACCATTCCATACCCAATCGATATTAAACCGCGTTAAGCATTTAGAGAGTACGGGCGATTCTAGCCGCGCAGTTTTCCAATTTTTGCCCCCATCTACAGACACATCAACACGCGAGATTTTTCCTCGACCAGACCAGGCTAATCCTGTGATGTTGAAAAAACCTTTGTCAAGTAATCGCTGACCACCCGAAGGTGTAGTGATCACTGATTTGCATTCCTGTATTAACGAATACTGACGCGATAAACCATCGGGCATTAAGTCTGTGTATTGCGTAGCTTCTTCGCGCGTAGCGAACGGCGCGTCACCCACTTCAATACGACGCAACCATTTCACCCAACTCACTCCTTGTGCACCTGGCACAACTAACCGCAGAGGGTAGCCATTTTCAGGTCGTAGCATCTCGCCATTCATAGCCCAGGCGACCATGACATCGTCCAATGCGTGTTCGATAGGAATAGATCGCGTTAGACCTGCGCCGTCTGCGCCTTCAGCCAGTATGAATTTTGCGTTCCGCTTATCGATACCGCAGTCATCTAAAAGTAACGATAGAGGCACGCCCGTATATTCGCAACATGACAGCATGCCATGCGTGTACTGTACGGATGGCAAAGCGGGCGATGCCCAATCCATCGCAGTGTTCGCGCCGCACTCAATGAAATGCATACGCGATACGGAAGGTAAACGCATGAGCTCGCCCATGCTGTAAACCTTCGCCTGCGCTACCAAACCGTTAATCATGAGTCTGTGGGTTGCAGGGTCAATATCGTGCCATCCCGCATGATGTCGCTCAAAATGCAAGCCATTGGGAGTGATAATGCCAAACAAGCTTTGCAAGGGAGTAAACGCGACACTACTCTCGCGACGCCTTGTTAAGCCAGGGGATTCTCGACGCTGCAAATTACTTTCGTACTTAGACGGTAATCCATAGGGTAAGTGCGCCACAGGATTTCCAAGTGTGGTGCTGTGCTTGGGTAGTGTCAAAATAGCCGGATCACCCTCCCCGCTCGGATGGTCTGCTGCAGCATACGAATGACCAGATACCAACGCTGCACTCGCTGCGAAAAAACTGCGTCGAATAAAATCACGGCGATCATTGTTCAAACCATGATCGCGGATGTCATCAATCAATGCATCAGAAATAAAATTTTCCGGCGCGCGCAGAATGCGGCCAAAGGTATCTCGAACAGTCATTGCAAGACGTATCTGTTAAGGATTAGCACAAACCAATTTCATCAATGTCTGTTCAATACTGCCTGGCAAGGGTTCCGTCCACGGGCCTGGTATGTAGGCGGCATTCACCATTTGGCTACTGCCCATGCTGTCTCGATGCCATAGATGAAAAATATCGCGACGTACGCCTTGCTCACAATCATATTCATCTTGGCCTTTGATCGACCGAAAAGGCTTGCCACTGAAATTTTGTACCGTACTAAAATCTACTAAGTGCCACATCACCTTCGAGCCGTGCCCGGATGATTGGCGCGTGTCCATATCCACATATAAGTTGATATCAGTCGCCGTATGATCAACTCGCACCCAATCAGCATGAGCCCATCCAACAAGAGCATTCAGCAATACCAGTAACGATAAATTTTTCTTCATGACGACCACTCCGGATAAAACTACAATCGGTAATACAGCGACGAAGGCGCTGCCAATAAACAATCAGACCTACCTCGTAATTTAAAAATGTAATAACGTTACTCGATTTTCTAGCGCTTTTCACTTACGTGCGCGAGGAACGATTACGACTCACTTTGTTGAGCTGGATGCGAGTATATCAGCGCAAGAATTTACGGTTACAATCAAACCATCCGATGATCGCACCTAAATCCTGCTATTTAGTGTGATTTTTTATCGCACCAAACTACCCGCAGGAGCCGTAAATGAACTACAAACCATGGGCTGAGGCTCTGTTAGCTATAACCTGTCTCATGGCAGGGATTTCTTACGCCGTCGAACCTCAATCACTGTACACCCAAAGCTTGGCTGCTACCTGCGCCAATTGTCATGGCACGTTGGGCAAAGGTATACCGGGTGGATCGATTCCTAACCTGGCCGGCCTGAAAAACGAGTACTTCGTTGAGCAAATGCTGGCATTTAAAACGGGAACCCGGTCTGCGACCATCATGCATCAGCTCGCCAAAGGGTACACAGATGAGCAAATCCGGCTGCTTGCAACGTACTTCGCTAGCCAGCAACCCTAAGGACTTTGCATATGAATCGTAGAAGCTTCCTGCACGCTAGCATAGGCTTAGCTCTTTGGGGCGGTAGTGTGTCGGCGTTCGCCATGCGTGGCGCTAAGGTGCTGGTTATTGGTGGTGGTTACGGCGGTGCCACGGCAGCTAAATACATACGTTGGTTATCTAACTATAAATTAGATGTGACTCTGATTGAGCCCAACAAAGAATTCATCTCTTGCCCACTATCTAATCTAGTCGTTGGTGGCAGTCGCCAGCTATCCGATATGAGTCGCCCGTATGCCACGCTAGAAAAAAATCATGGTGTACGCATCGTTCGCGATATGGTTACCAAGCTTGATACAGTAGCACGTAACGTTACGCTGGCGGGTGGTACGCAACTAAGTTATGACAAATTAGTGCTCTCACCTGGCATAGACATGAATTTCGCGAGCATAGAAGGTCTGCCTGAAGCACACGCAAACGGCCAGATACTGCAAGCTTGGAAAGCCGGCGCTGAGACCCTGAGTTTGCGTAAACAACTAGAGGCCATGCCCGATGGGGGGGTGTATGCCATTACGATTCCTGAAGCGCCGTTTCGCTGCCCTCCTGGCCCGTATGAACGAGCCTGTCAAGTCGCTTGGTACTTTAAGAATTTCAAACCCAAAAGTAAAGTGCTGGTACTCGACGCGAACCAGGACATCGTCTCTAAACCCGCGCTGTTCAAAAAAGTGTGGGAAGACCAGTACAAAGACATCATTGACTATCGCAATCAACATAAAACGATTGCCGTTTCTGCTAAAGATGGCCTGATTAAATTTGATGTGCATGCCGATGTCAAAGCCGATGTGATCAATGCGCTACCGCAAATGCAAGCGGGGAAAATCGCGCAGCAAACTGGTTTGGCTAATCTAGCGAATAATCGTTGGTGTGGTGTGAATTATCAAACCTTTGAATCGAGCGTCGCGAAAGATATTTTCGTTATCGGCGATGCGATTCAAGTCGCACCGCTTATGCCCAAGAGCGGTCATATGGCTAATAATCATGCCAAAGTTGCAGCGGCAGCTATCGTTGCTCAGTTAAATGGCTTCGATAGCAATCCAACGCCCATGCTAACCAATACCTGCTACAGCTTTATTGATGACAAACATGTGGTGCATGTGGCCAGCGTTCATGAATATGTCGCCAATGAACGAACCTACAAGGTTGTGCAAGGTTCAGGAGGTTTATCGAGCGCAGCCACTGAACTAGAAGGTAAACACGCAAATACTTGGGCACGCACCATTTGGTCCGATATGCTCGAATAACAAGGCGCGATAATGAAACGTGTTTTATGGTCTTGGTGTGTGTTTTATCTGGCGCTTAATCTAACGAACGCGTTTGCGGCAGACAAGTCGGTTGACAGGCCCATGGCCATAGACAACGGCGGCATGATGACATTTCTACATGCGGTTCGCAGCGGCAAACTCACTGCAGAGCAGAAAGCCGCGTTGGAAATCCGCCTGGAATCTGAATGTCGCAAACCTACCAATCCCATCACCGAGGGCATGATAGAAACGCGCGGCCCAGGTAAATGCATGGCATTTGTACGCAACCAATGTAACTGCGCCGACTGCGATATGCCGACCTACTGCTTGCCAGAAAACGAACGTCACTAATTTCTATATCCGTAATGAATTCACGCATCGATTGGTATTTCGATTTCATTTCGCCATTCGCTTTTCTGCAATGGCACAAATTACGTCGCGACGCTACACACATCACCGTCACACCTCACCCGCTGTTATTCGCTGGGCTGCTCAGCCATTGGGGTAACAAAGGGCCTGTTGAAATCCCGCCTAAACGCGGCTGGACCTATGCCCATAGTTTGTGGATTGCTAAGCGTGAGGGTATTGCAATGCGTTTACCGTCTGCGCATCCTTTTAATCCATTGCCACTGCTTCGGTTATCACTTGCGGCGGGTGCAACGCCCGAAGTGGTTGATAGGCTTTTTCGTTTTGTGTGGCAAGAAGGTTATTTACCGACAGATCAATCCGCATGGCAGGCATTACTGCACGAATTTTCGCTCGATGATGCAGCGCTTTCTTCAACTGAAGTAAAAACAGCGTTGCGGCGCAATGGTGAGCAAGCTATTTCGTTAGGTGTTTTTGGTGTGCCAACCGCCACCGTGGATGGACGGACTTTTTGGGGAGTAGATGCTACTGATATGCTGTTGGCATATGTTGCCAAGGATTCATTTTTTTCGTCTGAGGAATATCAGCGTGCGTATGCTTTACCTGTAGGAACAGCGCGAAAATAAATTTTTACTATCGTCAATGTGATGCGACTAAAACATCGCTGCCTACAAGTGATCTGATTTTACCCAAATCATCTTAGTCGAGTTAAATCAATTACTTGTCTCACTTGAGGTGGATTAATCCACAGAGATACCCACCGAAACTGTGGACAACTTTAGCGAGTATTTTTTTCGTTCTCTCTTATCAAAAAGCGTGAGTAGTCATTCAGGCAGCAACACTTTCTACCGACGCAGAAACAATTTCTAGCGAACGCAAACGTAATTGAGGGTCGTAGATGTCGCATGTGAGCATCATTTCATCGGCTTGCGTTGCTTGTTGCAATTGAATCAAACCATCGCGCACCGTATCAGGACTTCCGATAACTGCAGCGCCAAGAAATCCTGCAATACCTCGTTGTTCATCGTCTGATAATGATGCAAGAAAACCATGCTGGGGTGGCTGCAAAGGACGTCTGCGCCCGGTGAGTATTCCCAATATGCGTTGGAACACGCTGCTGGCAAGGTAATCCGCCTGTTCATCCGTAGGTGCAGCAACCACGGGCACGCCTATCATGACGTAGGGACGTTGCAGGGATTCTGATGGTTGAAAACGACTGCGATAGACGCTGATAGCCTGCATCAAAAATCGCGGTGCAAAATGCGAAGCGAATGCAAATGGTAATCCGCGTTCAGCGGCCAACGTAGCAGAGAATAAACTCGATCCCAAAAGCCAAATCGGCACACGCGTACCAGCACCAGGTAAGGCAACCACGCGCTGGCCAGGCTTGGTGGGAGCTAATAACGCCTGTAACTCGGCGACATCGCGCGGAAAATCGTCTTCCGTTTCGATTCGATCACGGCGCAAAGCGCGCATCGTTGTTGGGTCCGTTCCGGGTGCGCGGCCCAAACCAAGGTCGATACGCCCTGGGTACAGCTCGGCCAAGGTACCAAAGGCTTCGGCCACCGTAAGCGGTGCGTGATTGGGGAGCATAATGCCGCCCGACCCGACGCGAATACGCCGTGTACCGGAAGCGATAAGGCCTATCAAAACTGCGGTAGCTGAACTGGCCACACCCTGCAGATTGTGATGTTCAGCGACCCAATAGCGTGTAAACCCTAAATCTTCTACATGCTGCGCAGTACGCTGGGCCTGCCACAACGCATCGGATACGCTTGCCCCCTCGCTAATAGGAACGAGATCCAGCATGGATAGTTTGATAGGTTTCTCTGAGTTCATAGACTTGATTGTAATCCCAGTCGAGAAATACCCAAGATCTACGCTCTCTGGAGCAGACATAGAAAAGGGATCGCGGTATGTGACCGGCGATCCCTAAACACTACGATTAATGCACTACGAAGGTAGGTAATGCTAGCTGACTTACTTGGCTTTATCTGCTGGTGCAACCTCAGTCGACTTAGCATCGGTAGATTTAGATTTAGCAGCTGCGGATGTCTCTTTGCCGTGAGTATTTTTTGCCTGAGTTGTTTTTGCTGCTTCATGCGTGGCCGCTTTAGCGGGTGTCGCTGGGGACGCATCGCTTTTAGCAGTTTCTGCAAAGGCACCAGCGGAAGCAATTATCAGGGTTGAGAACAGGACGATCTTTTTCATAGTGACTCCCTTGTATACATAAGTAGATAAATGATGCGTCTCAGAAAACAGGTTGTTCCTCAACGCGTACGCATGGTAAATCGCTGATATCAGGTGATTTCAAAACGTTACATTTAGCTACCCTCGGTTACATTCAGTAATATTTGGGCCGAATGGAATAGGAGGTTTTGGTAAACTTGGGCATCAAGGACTGATCCACCCACCCCCTCTTTTGAATGCCCTGTAAGACACCATGATGCCTATAACGAGCTTCTATCCAACTTTCAATAGATACTATGTCGTGGCACTCGCTCTGCTAACAGGCGCAACCATTGCGCAGGCTGATAACTGCGACGATTTAATCAAGATGGATGGTTTATTTACTAAAGCCAGAACAGAATGCCGGTTTACGTATTACGCTTGGCGCTTCCAGCAAGATTCTCAGCTATGCATGGAAAAAAAAGGGAAGTCCGTATCCAAAGAACTATTCGCGACTGGTCACTCCGCTTTCACCAGCAAAGCAGCTTCTCTGGGTAAAGAAGCGCTCTGCCAAAAGTTATTGTTGGATTTTCCTATGACGGTTAAACGCTGATCATCAACTTAATATCACCACAGATTACAAACCGGAGATTTCTACACGTTGCCCTAGCAAAGGAACGCTCACATCCCATCCTAACTCGCGTGAGATACGTAAACGCAATGCGTCCGCTGATGCTGGCTCACCATGAGTTACGAACACATGTTTAGGTATTTTTTTCAATGTTTTCATCCAGGTTATCAGTTGCTCCGCATCGGCATGTGCTGACATGCTAGGTAATGACACTACGTCCGCATTAATGGCGATGTCTTCTCCAAAAATACGAACCGTTCGGTCACCTGCCAGCATCTTGGCACCGCGAGTACCCGCTGCCTGGTAGCCTGCAAACACTACACTATTTCTGTGGTCGGAAGCCATAGCGCGCAAGTGATGCAATATGCGGCCACCTGTGGCCATGCCGCTAGCTGAAATAATAATCGCAGGGTAGCGCAGCTGATCGAGCGCGCGCGATTCATCTACCGTGCGGCAAATTTTTGAAACAACCGACATCCCTTTGCATTGCTCTATAGACAAACGATGTTCGTTGCGATACTTGGTATAAATATGCAACGAATCAATCGCCATAGGACTATCTAAAAATACCGGCAGATCAGGAATCTGTCCGGCTTTTTTAAGCAAATGAATTTCGTATAAAAGATTTTGCGCTCTACCTACTGCAAATGAAGGTACCAGTACCATACCGCCGCGTGCTGCGGTTCGAGTAATGACATCAGCCAACGTACCGCCGTTATCATTCGGATCATGTAATCGATCACCATAAGTAGACTCAATCACCAAATAATCGGCGTGTTGTATGGGAACAGGGGCTTTTATTATCAAATCATCAGGTCGACCCACGTCGCCAGAAAATAATATGCTCCCACTATCCGTAGACAGCTCGACGGAGCTAGCACCCAGTATGTGTCCGGACGAGCGAAATTTTATCTTTAACGACCCTACAGAAATCGTGTGATCGACTTTCAGAGGTTTGAAAAGACGCAATACTGCACGGGCATCTTCTTCGGTATACAGAGGTAATGCGGGACTATGTCGGCTGGTTTTATGACGGTTGGCAAACCGCGCGTCATCTTCTTGCAAATGTCCGCTGTCGGGCAACAATAAGCCACACAATTCCGTTGTGGCTGGTGTTGCATAAATAGGACCACGAAAACCATGTCGCATTAATAGCGGCAACGCGCCGCTGTGATCTAAATGAGCATGACTCAAAACGACTGCGTTCAACCTGGCCGCATTAAAAGGCAGCGGATCCCAATTCAGAAGCCGAAGATTCTTGAATCCTTGAAACAAGCCACAATCGACCAATACCGTTGTACCCTCGTGTTCAACGAGATATTTTGATCCTGTAACGCAGCCTGCTGCGCCGAGAAAACTAAGTTTCATGTGGAATACACCAAAAGAGTAGATATGGGTTCAATTAAAGTTTCATGCCAAGTCAAACATGCAAATAAGCCATAGCACCCAACCCCAGACCTATAGCGGCTGCGCCATACATCATGAATTCCATCCATCGCCTGCGAGTCAATAGCGCAATCGCAGCCAAGGCAATCGATACCTGAATACTTGTCGTCGCCTGTGCCCAGCGGTGGTGTTGGTGCATTTGTGATTCAGATCGATCATCCCAAGCCAGAGATTCTTTTTCTAATTCTTCAGCCTTGATTTTTATTTCTTGTTTTTCTGACTTGTAGCGTTCTACTGAGTCCAGATATTTTTGCTTACGGTCAGGCTGCGTCATAAGTTCTGCAGATAGCTCAGCCATATTTTGCTTGCTACTTTTGGCTTGATAAAAATTCCATTGATTAGCGGCTTCTGTTTTTTTAATTGCTGCATCGTTTTTAAATAGCGCTGCATTCGCCTGTGTGTAGCCACCCATGTAAGAAAATACTGCTCCTACTGTGGCTAATACCGCAGTGGCTACAGCCAGACTTGATGAACCACTACCTTGCGATACATGCTCCATCTCGTGTTCATGCGCACCGTGAACATGGAATTCAGACCCAGACATATGTTCTCCTATTTATAATTAGCGTCTGCAGCTGGAACCAGATGACTCACAGCC
>CAYUDI010000006.1:1151-9859 GCA_964443585.1 uncultured Bifidobacterium sp. | reverse complement strand
AAGACCCTGAGAATGTTGTGCTGGCTTGCGATTTCAACCCACAAACTAATTTACCCCCTTTATTGCCAACCAGCAATTTATTGCTTCCAGCTCATGAATGATAACAAGCAATCAAGCGATTACGACTCTTTGCCTGGCCTCACCACAGAAACAGCTACTCAACGTTTGCATGAGGAAGGCAGCAATGATCTGGGTGTGAGTCAGCGCCGCACGTTTCTCACTATCCTGCGCGATGTTTTGTTTGAACCCATGTTTTTACTTTTGCTGGTGGCAGGAGCAATCTATTTGCTCATGGGCGATCGAAACGAAGCCCTGTTTCTTTTGGGATTTGTAATAATAATTATAAGCATGACGGTATTTCAGGAGCGACGCACTGATAATGCCCTTGCCGCTTTGCGTGACCTCTCCAGCCCGCGAGCGTTGGTTGTGAGAGATGGACAAGTACAACGCATAGCTGGTCACGAAGTTGTTCGCGAAGATCTGCTTATTCTGGCCGAAGGCGATCGTATCCCTGCCGACGGAGTTTTGTTACAAGCGCATGAAATGTCAGTGGATGAATCCATGCTCACGGGCGAATCGGTACCCGTAGTAAAAATGGCTGAAGATGCCGTCTTTGCAGGAACCTTGGTCGTTAGTGGACAAGGTGTGGTCAAAGTGACGGTCACTGGATTACAAACTCAGATGGGAAAGATAGGACGGTCACTGGAGGAGATAGAGCCGCACGACTCGCCACTGCGTGAACAAATGCGCAGGCTCACAAAACAATTAGCTTTTATTGGCCTAGTGCTTTCCTTATCGCTTATGACGCTGTTCTGGTGGCTGCGGGGCGGTTGGCTGGATGCCATGCTTGCAGGAATAGGGCTTGCCATGGCGCTATTACCCCAAGAATTCGCTGTAATCATGATCGTTTTTTTTGCCCTGACTGCACGTAGGTTAGGTAAACAACAGGTCCTGACTCGGCAGCTGCACGCTATTGAAACACTGGGTGCAACCACGGTGCTATGTGTGGACAAAACAGGCACGTTGACACAAAACCATATGCAGGTTGCAGCACTATGTAGTTTGAATCAGCAAATTTTTATAAGCGACTTAGTCGAGCAATCATTACCGCCTGCATTTCATGAATTACTTGAATACGCTGTATTGGCGAGTGAAATTTCACCGCATGATCCTATGGAAAAAGCCTTTCATTATTTAGCGAGTGAACAGATTTATAACGGCAAAAAACGTAACCCAAAATGGGTACTAGCTCGTGAGTATGAGTTATCACCTGAGCTGCTAGCCATGACTCATTTATGGCGATTGGAAAACCATACACACGATTTAGTCGCTGCTAAGGGAGCCCCGGAAGCAATTGCTTCCTTATGTCATCTATCGACTGAACAACAAACTCAAGTATTGCAGCAAGCAGCTGCGCTGGCCAATCGTGGTCTGCGCGTACTGGCTGTTGCCAAGTCCAGACATCTGACAGCGGAAAACTGGCCAGAAAACCAGCATGATTTTGATTTTGAATGGGTAGGCTTGATTGCACTGGCAGACCCATTACGCCCCGAAGTTCCATCCGCCGTTGAACAATGCCATCGTGCAGGTATTCGCGTGATCATGATTACTGGTGACCATCCTCGCACGGCCATGGCGATTGCTGCGCAGGCTGGTCTTAAGACCACCGGTGTTTTGACTGGCGACGAAATCGCTACCATGAGTCCTGCGATGCTGACTTCGCGCAGTCAGCATATTAATGTATTTGCACGAGTCAAACCCCATCAGAAACTGATGTTGGTAGAGAGCTTGCAAGCGCAGGGGGAAATAGTAGCAATGACGGGTGATGGCGTGAATGATGCGCCCGCATTAAAAGCAGCACACATAGGCATCGCAATGGGGCAGCGCGGTACGGATGTTGCACGCGAAGCTGCATCTCTGGTCTTGTTAAAGGATGACTTTAGTTCCATTGTGCATGCCATTCGAGAAGGGCGACGAACCTTTGCCAACATGCGCCAAGCGATGATTTATACATTGGCAGTCCATGTACCTATCGCTGGACTAGCGCTCTTGCCTGTGGTTGCAGGACTACCGCTGCTTCTGGCGCCATTACATATTGCATTTCTTGAGTTAGTGATAGATCCCGCCTGTTCAGTCGTATTTGAAGCTGAAAAGGCTGCCAGTAATCTGATGGAGCAACCACCTCGCCGCATTACCGAAAGTTTGCTCAGTACTCAGCAAATAATACGCAGCCTTATCTACGGGGGATGCACCGCCGCTGCCGTATTTGCATACTACCAATGGATGCTGCAAATCACCGAGCCGGGATCAGCAAGTGCATGTGCCTTCGTCATGTTAGTTACAGCCAATGCTGTCTTAATCTTGGCAACTCGCTCAGCGCACACCGACCTGCATAATTTATGGTCAAATTTCACATCAATTTCACTTTGGGTTTTGGTGGCGACCTTAGCTGCGTTGGTAGCAGTTACTTCGCACATGACACTTCTAGATGCATTTAAATTTACATCTATAAGTATTACTCAGTGGATAATGAGTTTTGGATTTGGTTTATCTATGCTTGCCATCTATATGGCGTTTCAGTCGCTGGTCAACACAATAGCAATTCGTTTTGGAGCAACTTATTAATGCGGCCCAACAGCAACTAATCGGCCCACACGATCGAACGGAGGCAAGATATTTTTTGATGCTAGCTGCATGATCTCTGTTGCTGGTAACGCTCGCGAAATAATATAGCCTTGCACTTCATCACAACCTATTGCCTGTAAGAGTCGTAGCTGCTCTAATGTTTCTACGCCTTCTGCTACAACACACATTTTTAATGTCGTCGCCATAGAAATAATCGCTCGATACATTAGCTCTCCTTCTGATCCTTTGGATAAAGCTTGCGTAAAGGCTTGATCCACTTTGAGCGTATCTACATCCATACGATGTAGTTGTGCCAGGGAAGAATATCCAGTACCAAAATCATCAATCATTAAACGCACTCCTAGTTTTTGAATAGATTCGAGTTCTTCTATAACTATGGGCGTGTTATCTACTATCGTCGATTCGGTTATCTCTATTTCTAATAATCTAGGTTCAATACTAAACGTAGTAAGAACATCTGCTATACAGGCGGCTGTTTTACCAAACTGCAGCTGACGCGGCGATACATTGACAGAAACAGGCACCACCTTCGTTCCTAGTGATATCCATTCAGAGAGTTGCTCGCCAACTTGTCGAAGTGCGCTTTCTCCTAGTTGTACAACGAGCCCGGTTTCTTCGGCCAGGCCAATAAATTCAGCAGGCATAACTAATCCGCGCTCAGGATGCTGCCATCGCAAGAGGGCTTCAAGACTGCACAAGCGACCTGTTTTTGTATCAACCCTGGGCTGGTAATGAATAACGAATTCGTTGCGCTCTATCGCATTACGCAAAGCCAGCTCTTTATTCATGCGAAGGATAAGCGCATCCGATAATTTAGGCTCATAGAAAAAATAGCGCCCCTTACCAGCTGATTTGGCTGCATACATAGCTACATCTGCATGCTTGATAAGTGTCTCGGCGTCTTCCCCATGATCAGGATACATGCTAATTCCTAATGAAGCGGTTACCCGATGACCCGCATTATGTGTAGTCGTTAAATGCTGAGCTAATGCCTCTATAATGTTTTCGGCAACGCGTGAAATATCCCTGGCGTCTTCCATCTGCCCGAGCATCACGGTAAACTCGTCACCTCCCATCCGAATGACATGATCACTAGAACGAACAACCCCTTTAATTAAACCGGCGGCTTGTACTAGTAATTCGTCACCAGCTTCATGCCCCAAGGTGTCGTTGATTACTTTAAAATTATCTAAATCAAGAAAAAATAACGCCAGTCTTCCTCTCCCGCGAGCTGCACGCCGTATCGCTGCCGGAAGAAAATTCATCAACCAACGTCGGTTAGGTAATTTGGTGAGGGAATCATTATTTGCCAGATCAGCCAATGCCTGTTCATGGGCTTTGATTTCAGATATGTCTCGCAAGGTCAGCGCAATCCCTGCCCCTGAGTGAACTGCACGACGATATAGCCAAGTGGCTTTTAACCAGCCTCCGGCGGGTACACGAAATTCATCTTCGTACACACCATGAGCTAATGCACGCTGACAAATAGTGAGGAAATCTGCATGTAATTCTGGTGCCATACTGCGACTCGCAGGAAAACCTACCAAGTGCCCGCGCAACATACCCAACAAGGCTGCGGCGCGTTCATTGCAATCCTCTATCTGAAAATCTGACAAATTGCCTAGACCATCATACAAAGGCAGCAGCATGTAAAAACCTTCATTGGCTGCATCGGTAGCCATTCTGTAGGTTCTTCTAACATTCTCTTCTGCACGCCGGCGCTTGGCTAACTTGGATGAAAATACCAATCCCAGTACCGTGAGTAAAATTAATAGCGCACTCACCATAGCAAATGTAGTTCGGTAGCTGCGCGCAAGCGCGCGAAAGGTGATCAGTGCTTCATGCTCAGTCAGGCCTGCCAGCGCAGCGAGCGGATAATCGTCTAGTAGTCGCCAGGCTACATACCGGGCTCGTCTATCGACAAATTGTTGAGCCGTTTCATGTATTACGCCGCGCGTCTGATAAAACCCTGGATCCAGGCTGTACACCATCAGTTGATCCAATGAGCCACTACCCATGCGAGTAGCCAGTACTTGACCCCCAACTAAGCGGGCGCTGATAAAGTCTACATGGCTAGGCAATGCTTCATTTTGAAAAGACGTCATGAATTCTGGCGTGACTGAAATCACGACGACGCCTGCAAAACTTCCATCCGCATGATTAATCCGGCGTGAAAACTGCACTATGCTGCGACCAGGTAACTGACCGTGCTTGCCACCGGTGATTAACATGCCTAGGCAACAGTCATTTTTATGCGAAGTAAAAAATGATTGTTCTGATACGTTGCCTATATCTGCCAGTCGAAATGAAGCTTGCACTGGCCGGCCCGCATGATCCGTTATAGATATTGCAAATCCATAACGATTCGGATAAATACCTCGCTCTTGATCTTGCTCTAGATGGATAGTTTTGGGTGCGTCTTGCCATGCATGGGCAATACTCAAAGTCATCTGGTTCATTTGATCTGCCACATGCTGCAATTGTGCTGCGTAGGACGTCGCTAACGATTCTGCTTGTCGCATAGCGATAGCGCGCGCCTCTTGCTCAGCTTGAAATATTTTTCGTTCAGTGGCCCACCAAAATACACCTATGATCAAAGAGGTGATACACATCCACAGAAAAAAATATAACCAGCGACCTAGGGACGCAGGTAGTCGCGCAAAAAATAAAGCAGGCTTACTGACCAATCATGTCTCCAGAAATCAAGCGCACAATCAAAGTCTGAAAATCAACGTACCCCAGCCTGCACTTACGTACAGCGTTTTTTCAGACGTCCCAATTAAACGTCAACTTGTGCGAATGGCTGTCGCGCGAAAGGTTCCTTTTTGGGCTACTGCATACTTTATTGAGATGCATCAGACAAAAGTCGATATGAATTTGGTAGCTATTCGATGGTGGCGCCCAAACTCTGGGCTCAGCGGCCTCAGGTTGTCTTGTTAGTCTGGCCACAGGTCAGACATCAGTGCCAGACGGCTAACCAGTCCGCCACTAAATCAGACCACGCACAAATAACTTTAAAATGAGCAGCTGCTGTCGATATATCTTAGGAATTGGGAAATACTGACTAATTTCGGATTAATTGTGTGGCGCAGCCTTGGGCGGTGCAGGGCTAAGCACATCAAGCAGCTTGCTATGGTCAATTACTTAGGTAACGACCTGCTTTTATCTAATCAGTGTTTTCCTTGGTAAGGTCTGGCTTTTATTTACTTGGTGCTTACTTAGTTTTTATTTTGTGTGGTTACGATACCAACCATCACCTATTTGCTGCCCCATGAAAAACATACGCTGTCTACTCTTACTCTGCATCGCCATGCTGACTGGCGCTTGCGAAACGACTTATTACCTTAACGGTGATAAGTATGTTGGCGAGCTAAAAAATCTTAACCGTCAGGGTAATGGTGTCTATTACTATGCCAATGGCGACGTTTACGAAGGCGAATTCGTCAATAACCGCATGCATGGCCCCGGTTCCCTCACGCTGGCAAATGGAAAAAAAATAATTACGGAGTTTCGCAATAACAAGCCTGCCAACACAGGCACCGTGATCTATCCCAACGGGGACCGATTTGATGGAGACATCTACAAAAACAAAGCAGATGGTCGAGGTGTTTACACATTTGCCGACGGCAGTCGCTATGTCGGCCCTGTCAAAAACGACCAGGTCACCGGCCGCGGCACGCTGCACTATGCCAATGGAGATCGTTATGTTGGAGAACTCAGAGACGGTAAACCCCATGGACTTGGCCGCAAAAGCTTTGTCGAAGATCGTGTGCCTCTGGAGGGTCGCTGGGAGGCAGGCGGTTTCGTGCGCCCAGAACGCATTCGCTAATTTTATCGAAATAGCATCTATTGATTTTTATATAACGCTCACCATAAATAGTGCGTCATATCTTGCATCAGCGCTTAGCAATACTGTACATTCATACAGTTATAAATAATCGCCCAATGCGGTAGACAACAAAGGTGAGCCATGATGCCAAAACCAATATGCAGCCGAAACGACTATGAAATGGCGCTTCGCGAGATGGAAGTCTATTTCGAACGCGAACCAGACGCTGGAAGCCCACAAGCGGCACGGTTTGATGAACTGTTGCGTATGGTTGAAGAGTTTGAAGCCGCCCATTACGTGATCGAATGTCCTGGCTGCGGCGAAATACGGCTAGAGCTTCAGGAGGACCATGCGCCCCCTTCCAATGACCCCAACAGCATTACCGAGCAAGTGCTGGCAGAGTTTTGTGTGGGGTGTGCCGCCCATCTTGACGATCAATTTCAACGCGTCTCCGAACCGCCCGAGAATGCTTTTGCGGGACTGTCGACTAAAAAGAAAAACCCTACACAGCTACGAAACAAATAAAGTAGCGGCAAATTCTTGCCGCTGTAGCTAGGCAACATAGAAGCATAAAGAATCCGGCTTACCTGCCGATTTATTCATTACGTAAATCCAAGGCCACGTTTTAGTGGTAAAGCCATCATGAATATTATTGCCTCTGAAGATATCGATTTGTTGCTTGCACTTGATAAGGGTAAGAACGAAGCCACACGCACTATCGGCGAGAGGCAACGACATAAGATGATCAGCATGGGTTTCATACGACATACCCGCACCGGGTACGTCATTACGGATCTTGGCGAAAAAATGGCCAAGTCGTTGCAACTTACGCTCTACTAATTGCAGCATTGTCATACCAAAAAAAGTCGCCACCCAAATAATCAATTTGATGTAGCAACTGGTAATTCATGGCGACGACCCCACTCATCCCACGAACCGTCATACACCTTCCAATCATCTTTGCCTATCAAGTGCAAACCCAGGGCAAGTATGCATGCCGTTAAACCCGATCCACACGTAAGCGTTACCGGCTTATTTAAATCAAGGCCCACCTGCGTTAAGCGATCGCGTATCTGATTTAGCGGCAGTAGCTCGCGTGTATCGGTATTTAAAAGATCTGCCCAATACAAATTGAGGCTAGTGGGTATATGCCCTGGTCGCGCACCCGGATACCGATCCAGCTCTGTACCAGCATACCGTCCGGTCGTGCGAGCATCTAATAACTGTTCATCTGTATTGTGTGTGATTGCTAAAACATCAGGCCACAGCGCAAGCAAATCCCGATCTTGATGGACAGTGAACAGTGATGGCTTGAACTCAACCTGCCCAGACTCCAGAGGCAGCCCGAGTGATTTCCATGACTTCAGCCCACCATCAAGTATCGATACATGATCATAGCCATACTGGCGAAATATCCACCACACTCGGGCTGCGCTATACAAACCCGGTGTGTCGTAAGCAATCACATGCGTTTGATTGTTGATACCTAGCTTACCGACTTCGTGGACAAAAATATCTTTGGGCGGAAATTTACGTGGCAAAGGATTTTCTGGATTTGCAATAACTGACAAATCAAAAAATCCTGCACCGGGAATATGCTCTAGTAAATACTCTGCTTTTGCATCGCGCCCAGTGTCAGGCAAATGCACCGTCGCATCCACAATGCGCACATGAGGTTCATCGCCATGCTCTGCCAGCCATTGGGCACTGACAACAGCGCCGGGATAACGTACTGAACTGGGGTTCATTTCGGTTGCGAAGGTGGAAGGCCATTTTGTACCGCAACAAAATCAGCCAGCATAGGCACATAGCGTTGCGACTGACCAGCCGCTTCCATACTGGCAAACGAATTCTTTACCATCGCCTGTATCGGATGAAGAGCACCCACTTCATTGGCCAAACTGCTCAGATAGCGCATATCTTTATGAGCGTTACTAATGGTGAAGCGATGTGCATTTTCGTCACCTTCCATGGTCCACTTCATAAAGGTATCGTAAAAACCATTCCGCATACGACTACTACCGACTACCGAATGAAACTGCTCTTTCGATAATCCCGCTTTTCGGGCAATACCTATCGCTTCTGAATACAGCGCTGCATAACCCATAGCGATGAAGTTATTTATCAACTTCATTTTGTGACCCAAACCTACAGGCCCCAGATGCACCACATTACCTGCCCAGCAATCAAGTATCGGTTTGACTTTATCAAACGTCACCTGATCAGCACCCAC
>CAYUDI010000006.1:0-1141 GCA_964443585.1 uncultured Bifidobacterium sp. | reverse complement strand
GGAGTTCGACCTAGCGGTGCATCGATCAATGTCATGCCATGTGCTTGTGCTGCTTGCGCCAGCATCATGGTTGACACTGGATTTGACGTCGAACAATCGATGATGATCAACCCCTTTTTGCCCGAGGCAAAAATACCCTCTGGCCCATTCATAATCGCCTCGACCTGGGGTGAACCGGTGACGCATAAATGAACGATATCTACCTTTTCCGCTATTTCTTTAGGTGACTGCGCCTCCGTGGCCCCTAATTTTTTCAAGCGCTCTACGGGTTCACGGTTGTTGTGGCCCATGATGGTTAGCGAATAGCCTTGCTCGAGTATGTTTTTAGCCATGCCTGCGCCCATCAAACCGACGCCAATAAAACCGATCACTGGTTTTGTCATAGTTGTCTCCTAAGTTATTTTTTATTTTATAAAATTCAAAATCGAATAATCCCTCTTAACAAAATTTTGTACAGAGGTGCTACCTTTCAACCCATACTTCACTGTTTGGCAAGACATGAAGAATATCCTTACTTTGGGTAGTGCTGCCTAACCAAGTCGATTTTATTATCTTGGCATATCATTAGACACCAACCATCGTTATTAAAATATAAATTTTAAATAGTAGCGTAAGCTGGAACTAAATTTTAATAGTACTCACTGCGTTAGCATTAAGGGCAGATGGTGAACGAATACATCTTCTTCGGCGTAGGTAGCATCAGTTTGGTCATTTCCTTGATATTGCTATCGAGGTTCATAGCTTTTTGGTGGTCGCTACTGATGCTGTTGACCACCCCAGCATGGTTTTATCTTGGGCTGACTCTGGGGAGCGAACTGGATGCCCACGTGAGCCATAAAAAAGGCTCTGAGTTAGAGCTGAAGATGCAGAAAATATCTGAGGAACAAAAAGTTTTGCGCGAACAAAATACCCAAGAAGAAAAAGATTTTGACGAAAACCAGCGCGCACAAACTGAAAAATGGAAAAAAGAACTCGAGTCGCCCGGAACGAAATCAGATTAGCGACTCTTGGGCAGAAAAATTAGTTACTCAGGCTTTTCATTTCCATAAACCTTAACCAAATACTCCACAATCGTGGGTATATCTGATTCCTCAATCGGTGCCTTAAATACCGTCTTCATGCGCTTAACCATGTTTTCCCA
>CAYUDI010000005.1:13420-26825 GCA_964443585.1 uncultured Bifidobacterium sp. | reverse complement strand
TGCCAAGTAACAGGGAAGAAGCCGATGGTCGGCAACAATGTTTCCCACGCTAACAATAGAACCAAGCGCCGCTTCCTGCCTAACTTGCAGAACCGCCGTTTCTGGGTCGAATCTGAAAACAAATGGGTGCGCATGCGTGTATCAACTGCAGGCATACGCGTTATCGACAAGCTGGGTATAGACGCAGTGCTGGCTGACATGCGCGCACGCGGCGAAAAGATCTAACGATTACATTTAAAGGACGACCAAAATGGCTACTAAAGGCCGAGATAAGATCAAATTGGAGTCAAGTGCCGGTACTGGCCACTTTTACACGACTTCCAAGAACAAACGTACCATGCCTGAAAAAATGGAGATCATGAAGTTTGATCCCAAAGCACGCAAACATGTCATGTACAAAGAAACAAAGATTAAATAAGTTATCCGATGATGAAAAAGCCCCGCAAACTTTGCGGGGCTTTTTTTTGCTCTCGACTATGGCTAGTCACTCAAGCAATGAGGCTGTATCAGGCGTAGCTACGTAAGCGCAGTGAGAATTGCTGTAGTGAGCGTATGCCCGATGCTTCGGCGCGAGCGCACCAATCGCGTAACTGATCGAGCAGCTGATCACTGGTCGAATGCGAACGCTCCCAGAGTGCAGCTAATTCAGTTCTCATCTCATGCATAGTCTTTAAAGTAGCACTATGTTTGAAAATTTCTGACAACTGCTGCTGCTCGGCCGTTTCCAAAGTTGCAGGCTCACACTGCAGAAGTTTTTTCGACGATTTCAAAAAGCTGGCTTCAAATGCTGACTTAGCCCGTATGTTGGCGATTTCATCACCCCATACCTGACGCAACGAACGCGCATACTTAGACATCACATCATAGCGATTAGCGACGATCGATTGCAGAGTATCGAGATCAGCGACCAGTTTCTCGCGATCAAATTTTGGCGCGGGGGCAACCTTCTTAACTTTTGCAAGGCCCAAGAAGGAAAGTATCGATATATAGAGCCAGCCTATATCGAACTCATACCACTTGGATGAGAGCTTTGCAGAGGTGCCATAGGTGTGGTGATTGTTGTGCAGCTCTTCACCGCCTATGAGTATGCCCCATGGGAGTATGTTGGTTGACGCATCACTGCAGTCAAAATTACGGTATCCCCAAAAGTGGCCTATGCCATTAATGACGCCCGCTGCTGTCACTGGAATCCACATCATTTGGATTGCCCAGACGGTCAGGCCCAGTACGCCAAACAATAAAATATTTACCACCAGCAGTATGGAAACACCCAAAGCTGAGTGCTTGGAATATACGTTACGCTCCATCCAATCGTCTGGCGTGCCGTGACCATATTTTTCTATAGTCTCCGTGTTGCGCGCCTCTATGCGATACAACTCTGCACCTTCATAGACTACTTTGTTGATGCCGCGAGTAACTGGGCTATGTGGGTCATCCTCAGTTTCACACTTAGCATGGTGCTTGCGATGAATTGCTGCCCACTCTTTCGTCACCATCCCCGTTGTCGCCCACAACCAAAAACGGAAGAAGTGACTCGGTATGGCATGCAGATCTAGCGCGCGATGCGCCTGGCAGCGGTGCAAGAAAATAGTTACGCCAGCAATAGTGATGTGCGTGACGATCAACGTATAAAAAAAGATTTGCCAGCCTGATGCGTGCGTCAGGCCATTCATTAGGAAATCGAGGACAGGATCGAGGCCAGAGGTCAGACTCATTTTTTCTCCAGAGAGTGGAACAAGGGCTGCGCGAAGTACATCTAATGCCACGCTAATAACCCAACAGCTGGATTGTACGTGGTTTTGGCCTAAGTGGGCTTCTTAAAGAGCAACTTAGTCAGATAAAGGCTTATGAATCAATGACTTGTCAGTTTGATCTGGTACCTGTGACGACTTTTCTGCTGTTACCGCTGCCGGAATCTGGACCTGGTGCTGACTAATAAGGTGCAGCAAGACCGTATTAACCTCGGAGATCAAGCGGGCTGAGCCTAGCTCAGGGTCAGCAATCCAGAACGCCAGTTCGAGTTCTAAACCCTCGGGAGCGAGTCGCTTAATTAACAATTCTGGCGCTGGATCAGCGAGCACTCTGGAAATTCCCAACAGCAGCTGTTGAGTTTGTTGTGTAAAAAAAGGAATGTCAGTTGAATACGAGACTATAAAATTTGTGGTTAGTTTGACCCGGCGATCTGACAATGAAAAGTTTTGAACCGGTAAAGAAACCATCATTTCATTCGGAATCACGGTCTCTGAGCCGTCGTTGCCACGCAGTATTGTGCAGCGCGCATTGATTTGTATCACTTCGCCCTTGTAGCGATCTACACTGATGATGTCGCCCAGCGTAAGGCTACGCTCAACCAAAATTACTATACCGGACACATAGCTGCTAACCAGCTTCTGTAGTCCCAAACCCAGCCCCACGCCCAAGGCGCCGCCAAACACTGACAGCACAGTTAAATCGATGCCCACCAATGAGAGACTGGTGAGTACGGCTAGTAAAAGAAAAAAAGCTCGGCCTGCGCGCGCTATAACGACACGCAGAGAGGAATGAAATGACTCTAGCTGCATTAGCTTGTGCTCAAGAGCAGCCGATGCCCAGAGTGCCAAAACAACCGTTACAGCTACCGATAGCAACGCCTGAATAATGACTAGCAGTGATTCTCGATGGCGCCCTACGGGAATCATGGTCTCATCAAGAACCTGCACCAGCTCTGGCCATAAACCCGTTACGTATAGCGCAAAACTTATCCACACGACCAATGCAAATGTATGCTCAAACGCTTGCATCAAGCGACCTATACGGCCTTGCTTGACGAAGGCCTTGCGCAGTAAAAAAAATACAGCGCGGATTAATGACAACGACAATAACAATGGAACAGCAACGCGTAGCAGCCCAACGTGATGCCAACGATTGATTACTAAAACACTGAGCTCTACCAAAATTACTATCAACAACGGCGTTAGCACGTTGCGAAAACTATCAGCAGAAATAGGAAAACCATCGGGCTTTTCAGATACAAGCGCAAATCGCTTACTCCAACTGCGCGTGACTATCCAGCCTAAGGCCGAACAAAGAACCAGTATAAAAAGCTGCGACAAGAGATCAGGGCTCTGCAAATCTGCCAGAAGTTCTTGAACTAAATTGTGGGTTGATGAATAGTTCATTTTTTTTCAGCGGCGAGGTAATGGGTCGCCTGCAGCCAGTGCCGTTCCCAATTTTTAGCGAAGCGCTCAGTCAGGCTGCGGTTATAACGAAATATCACCAGATTTTCTGCGTTCATCGTATTGGCGCTTCGAGTGAAATTGTAGCTTCCAGTAATAACCGTCGGTTGCTTGCCCGAGGCATCAATCACGAGCACTTTATTGTGTGCGTTGCGATAGCGCGTTTCCAGCCACACCGGAATTTTATTCTGAGCGAGCATACCCAGCAACGAGCCTATGCTCTCATCATGCTGACGCTTATCTGCGAGTACCTTGACATCCACACCTCGCTGCCTGGCATCGATCAAACCTGTAGCGATTGCACGACTCGTCAGGATATATGCCTGAACAAGTATTTGACTTTTGGCTGAGGAAATTGCCTCTGTCAACAAACGCTCAGTATCGTCCCACGGTGAGAAAGCCACCTGCACAGTACCCCGTGCCAGAATAATGTCTGGAACGTGACTAACGTCTGTTGCGCAAGCCCATGCAGTGAGCAGTAGCATCCAGCATATATGAATGTAGTTTAAGACCGAACGCAATTAGCCAACTTTCCGTTCTAGTACGGCAGCAAAAAATCCATCGGTATGTGAATGATTGGGTAGCAAACGAAGATACTCACCCATCTCTAATGGAATTTTTTGCTCAGCCATCACCTCACTCATAGGTCGCAGAAAAAAATCTTCATGCGTCGAGAGGAAGTTAACTACGATGGTTTCGTTTTCTTCTTCGAGTAAGCTGCAGGTTGCATACACCACTCGTCCACCAGGTTTTACCAAACGTGCTGCACTCGCAAGAATAGATGCTTGTTTTATACTCAATTGCTGAATGTCGTCTTCTGACTGTCGCCATTTCATGTCGGGATTGCGTCTCAATGTTCCCAAACCACTGCAAGGAGCATCAATCAGTACCCGATCGAGTTTGCCCGACAGTCGCTTTATCTTGGCGTCATTTTCATGGGCAATCAACCCAGGGTGGACATTCGATAATCCACTACGCGCAAGCCTGGGCTTTAATTTAGCCAAGCGCTTTTCTACAACATCAAACGCATACAAGCGTCCGGTGTTACGCATCCATGCGCCAAGCGCCAGTGTTTTACCACCTGCTCCAGCACAAAAATCAGCCACCATGTCGCCGCGTTTAGCTCCCACAATCTGCGCTAAGAGCTGACTACCCTCGTCTTGTACTTCAACCAATCCATCTTTAAACAAGGGCATATTCTGAAGTGCTGGTTTTTTTTGTATTCGCAAACCCAAAGGTGAATACGGCGTAGGTTCACTAACGATACCTGCTGTGGTCAGCTCAGCTTGTACATCTTCGCGAGTGGATTTGGTGGTATTTACTCGCAGGTCTAATGGCGCACTCTCATTTAAAGCATCAACTAGCTGAAAAGCTTCACCCTCACCAAACTGTGCAATCAAGCGCTTCAATATCCAGTCTGGCATATTGGTTCTAAGTGGAACAGAAAAACTGTGAACATCAATCGCCATGACTTCGGTTAACCAGGCAGCCTCGTGTTCAGACAATCCAGCGATAGACTCCACACCAACAACGTTAGCCAAACTTAACAGTGCAATTCTCCGCATCTGCGGGCCTGAACCTGACTCTGCTAAATGGGTGTAGAGAGAGCGCTTGCGCAGCAGTGCGTACACTGCATCGGCGATGACTCCGCGCTCTCGACCACCCAGACGCGGGTGTTCTCGAAAATAGCGAGAGAGCACCATGTCCGCAGCCGCCGTAAAGCGCAGCACTTCTCGCAAGGCTTCTTCAGTACTTGCGATGATTGCAGGTGGCAATCTCATAAATTATGACTTTCAGAAATTCAGAAATTCAGAAAAAAGTGGGCAACGATCTCACCCAAAAGAATTCAGCATTACGTGCCCAGAGAGCGTACAACCCGGCCATCTACCAGCCTCAACCTACCCAAAATTAAATCATGCACTGCTTGTGGGTAAATGATGTGTTCTTCTGCGAGCACGCGCTTAGCCAGTGCATCTTCTGTGTCCTCGTCGCGAACCGGAACCACCGCTTGCGCGATGATGGGGCCGTGATCCAGATCCGCAGTTACAAAATGCACCGTAGCTCCATGCACTTTGACACCGGCTTCTAAGGCCTGCCTGTGAGTATGAAGGCCAGGAAAACTCGGCAGCAATGACGGATGTATGTTGATGAGACGACCAGCATATTTCGCAACAAATTCTGGGGTCAGTATGCGCATAAATCCAGCCAGTACAATCAGGTCCGGTGCATACTGGTCTATGCAATGCGCCAGCGCCTGATCGAATTGTCCGCGATCGGGATAATCACGATGGTTGACTGACTCAGTCGCAATACCTGCCGCGCGGGCCACATCCAAGCCTGCGGCAGTTGGTTGATTGCTGATAACAGCCGCGATTTTAGCTGGCCATTGCTGGTCTGCGGCCACGTTCAACATGGCTTGCATATTGCTGCCGCGTCCGGAAATCAGAATAACGATACGTTTCATGGCGCGAATTTTAACAGCGCACCACCAACAAGATGGGGAATAACAATGCGGCTTTTATTAAGCCCTCTAGTGGATGATTATTGAAACGAGAAAAAAACTCGGAATGGGATTTTTTTCTCCGCCCAGAAATCAGCTGCGTCTCGAAAAACATCTAACAGGTTTTCGCGCGCTTCTTTATCAAATTTCTGAGTACAGGGTAATTGTTCCAATACCACCAGAAACCCCGGTTGCTCACCAGACTCGTGAAATACCTTGGTCAGGCATTCAGTTAGCGCATCATAGTTTTTGGCAAACTGCTTAGGCAGATAGAAAGATTCGGCAATGATGCCCAACATTTGCTGGCGCGTCAGTGCCTGCGCGCAATGAGCATAGAGAAAATGCTGGCCAAGACGAGCCGCCTCATCCTGCAGTTCGGTCACCCGAAAAGCGCGGATGGACTGCACCACATTCGTTGGAACGGCGCGAAGCAGACCACTGGCCGGGATTACTTCCTGGCTCTCTTCCTCGCGCTGCAAGGGCGCGCTGAGCATGTAAATATTCACGGTATTTATTTGGCATCAAAAAACGAACGCAATTTAACTCTATGTGTTGAATTTGCAACGGTTGCGTACGCACGTTAGTTCCTAATTGCAGATAAACAACTTCATGAGGCACTTGTTTACCAGCAACTGGAGATGATACCTGTCCTTTGGTCTCGGCAAAACCCCTGAACGACACTAAGGATATAAATACAGGTATCAATTTAGTAATAAGCACTGTTCTTTGTCTTAAATTTGGCGCCAAGTAAGGCGTTTCTGGGTTGAGCTGTTTCGATAAATCAGCCGAATTAAATTGCTCGACTAGCGTAAGCCCAGGCATTAATGAACCCGTCGCTGAGCCAGAACTCTACTAATTGTGATTATTGCCGCCCTTATTTCACCAACTCCCACAAATAAGGTTCAGCAGTGAAGTACTTAATGTGGGCGATTACATCGCGCCAGCAATAGACGTGATGCCTTTTTGAGTATTTACAGAAGTTAAAGAGGACTTAAAGAATTGCAAAACCTCATTCTTGCGGTTTAAGACGTCAATTTGTCCCAGTTGAATCAATGTGCGGGTGTAGCTTGCCTCAAACAGTAAATAAGAAGCCAGTGCCGCACCGCGCCGCTCAGTTGCCCCTATCGCTGAGAGCATGGTGCGTATGGGCAGCGGCAAACTACCCACATGACGGCTGGCAATCAAATCCAGGGGCTGAGACGGTGCAATGGCCAACATTTCCACCGGGCGCAATGGCGTGTGTGCCATTTGCTCGGGTGTGAGCAAAGCCAGCGTGCCATTAATACGGTTTAGCCTTTCTATGTCCGATGACAAGCCGTCGAGAAAAATACTGGACATAGCATGACCAGCTATTTGTGCCAGACTGGGATATCCCGAAAACTGACTGAAGTCTCGCTGCACACCCACGTTACCCGCACCAATAACCAAAACCTTGTTGGCACCCAGATGTATCGCTGGCGAAATCGGTGCCACGTCGCGCATAGAGCCATCGCCAAAAAATTCACAGCGATCATTGCAGTACAAAGGCACGGCAGGAAAAATTAATGGAATAGCCGATGACGCCAGTAAATGATCGACGCCTATTTGCTGTTGTATCGACATGCGCTGTGCTCTATGCCACGGGGCTATTGCTTTAGCCGACTGATAAAAAATAACATGACGCCCAGCCGTATATGACGACGCAGATACGGCCAAAGCATCTACGGCCCCACTCTCCATGGCCGCATCCAGACGTGGCAAATCCAGCATTTTGTGAAGTAAATCGACCAGTGGTGAATTATCCAAAAAGGAATTCGGTGGTTGGGCATGCCACTTGCGCAGCAACCACCCAAATGAAAGTAATGACAGCCAGCGCGCGCCAGAACGAATCACGCCTATAGAATCGGCACGATAGACTTGCTCGACATTGAGCTCGCGCCAAACGGCAAGTAGATGCGTAATACTTTCTTCAAAGTTATCTGCGCGGCTGGCAAACGCCGTAGCATTAATTGCACCGGCAGACGTGCCGCACACGATGGAAAAAGGGTTGCGCTCCGCTGGCCAACCAGTCTCACTTAACAGCGAAAAAATAGCCTGCAACACGCCAACCTGATAGGCGGCGCGAGCGCCACCACCTGCCAGAAACAGGGCTGTTTTTTGCTGCTCGACCATGGCTTGAGACTAACAGCGCACTACGAGTATCGAAAGTAGAACGAACTACTATCGCAAGTACGCCACAGTTCGGCTTCTATCGTCCTCACTCAAAAACTCTGACAGGCATATAACGCGGCATAAAAAAACGTGCCGGAAGTTTCCCTCGGGCACGCACTTTAAAACGATGTAGCGATTTATTTTGGCTGCATGCGGATAGCACCATCCAACCGTATGGTCTCTCCATTCATCATGGTGTTTTCTATGATGGCCTTGGCCAGATGAGCATATTCATCTGGCTTACCCAGGCGAGGTGGGAACGGCACCATACGACCCAGTGCATCTTGTACTTCTTGTGGCATACCCAACAGCATAGGCGTTTCGAAAATACCCGGAGCAATTGTCATCACACGTATACCGTTACGCGATAAGTCGCGCGCCATGGGTAAGGTCAGCCCAACGACCGCTGCCTTGGATGCACCATAGGCAGCTTGTCCTATCTGGCCATCATAGGCCGCAACCGATGCCGTGTTAATGATGATACCGCGCTCGCCTGCTGAGTTCGGCTCATGATTACTCATCGCGACCGCAGCCAAACGCGCCATGTTGAATGTGCCGATCAAGTTGATGTTCACCACACGCTGAAAAACATCCAGCGGATGCGCACCGTCTTTACCTACTGTTTTAACCGCGGGAGCTACGCCTGCACAATTGATTAAGCCGACTAATGTGCCCATCGATTCTGCGGCTGCAACGACTGCTAAGCCATCGGCTTCAGACGTTACATCACACTTGATGAATTTCCCTTTGAGTTCAGCGGCTAGTTTCTCGCCGGCCTCAACCTGTACATCGGCTAACACTACCTTGCCGCCGTTGTCGACTATCATGCGCGCGCTGGCAGCACCCAGACCGGACGCACCACCGGTAATGATGAAGACATTGTTCTTGATTTCCATGCTTACTCCAGATCGAATAAAAAAATCTCTAAAGACACCCCAATCGAACGACTCAAGATGCGCTGAGAGGACGTAATAATAACTCCCAAAAGAAAAAGGCAGCCGCAGCTGCCTTCTTCTACAAACCAACTAAAGACAAACGATCAACCCAACAGACCTTTGGCCGTCAACAGTGGAACGATAAGCAGCGCAACGATGTTGATAATCTTAATAAGCGGATTAACTGCAGGGCCCGCTGTATCTTTGTACGGATCACCTACGGTATCGCCAGTAACGGCTGCCTTGTGAGCTTCGCTACCTTTGCCGCCGTGATGACCATCTTCGATGTATTTCTTGGCATTGTCCCAAGCACCGCCACCCGTACACATAGAAATAGCGACGAATAAACCAGTGACGATGGTACCCATTAACAAGCCACCTAGTGCTTTTGGTCCGAGAACCAATCCCACCACAATAGGCACAACAACGGGCAACAACGAAGGAATCATCATTTCTTTAATAGCCGACGCGGTCAGCATATCAACAGCTCTGCCGTACTCTGGCTTGCCTGTGCCTTCCATAATGCCGGGAATCTCGCGGAACTGTCGACGAACTTCTTCAACCACAGAACCTGCTGCACGACCCACTGCTTCCATGGCCATCGCACCGAACAAGTAAGGAATCAAGCCGCCCAAAAACAAGCCCACGATGACCATAGGATCGGAAAGATCAAAAGTGGCCTCGATGCCGCGAGCGTGCAGTGCATGGGTGTAATCGGCAAACAGCACCAACGCCGCCAAGCCTGCCGATCCAATCGCATAACCTTTGGTGACGGCTTTGGTGGTGTTGCCAACAGCATCCAAAGGATCCGTAATGTCGCGTACGCTGTCAGGCAAATTGGCCATCTCTGCAATACCACCGGCATTGTCAGTAATAGGACCGTAGGCATCGAGGGCAACGATAATGCCTGCCATCGATAACATCGCTGTCGCAGCCACTGCAATACCAAACAAACCCGCTAGTGAATACGACACCAAAATACCTGCACACACAAACAACACTGGCCAGGCAGTCGATTTCATCGAGATGCCGATACCTGCAATGATATTGGTTGCATGACCCGTAGTAGATGCCTGAGCGATATGCTTTACTGGTGCGAAATCGGTACCAGTGTAATACTCAGTTACCCACACCATCGCTGCTGTGAGGACCAATCCCACGGCACACGAACCAAACAATGCCATCGAGCCGACAACACGATCATCTGCCATGGTAATGGGCTCTGGGAACACCATGTTGGTCACGAAATAAAACGCGATCAACGACAGCACACCAGCAACGATCAATCCACGATACAGCGCAGGCATCACATTCTTCATGTCAGGGCTGGCTTTAACAAACATCACACCGATGATAGAAGCAATAATCGATACGCCGCCAAGTATCAACGGATAGATCACCGCTGCGCCAGGTGCAGAAACCACCATTAACGCACCCAATGCCATCGTAGCAATCAGCGTGACTGCGTACGTTTCAAACAAGTCAGCTGCCATACCAGCGCAATCACCAACGTTGTCGCCAACGTTATCAGCGATAACGGCGGGATTACGTGGATCATCTTCAGGAATGCCTGCTTCAACTTTACCCACCAAATCAGCACCAACGTCTGCACCCTTAGTAAAGATGCCGCCGCCAAGTCGCGCGAAAATTGAGATCAGCGAAGAACCAAACGCCAGACCAAGCAATGGCTTGAGCGTTGCAGAATCGGGATGCTCTAAGCCACCGATGTAGTAATAAAACAGTGAGACACCTAACAGGCCCAGACCTACCACCAACATGCCGGTAATTGCGCCGCCGCGGAAAGCTACGTCGAGCGCTGGTCCTATGCCATGAGTAGCGGCTTGCGCGGTGCGTACATTGGCGCGCACAGAGACGTTCATGCCTATGAAACCACATGCGCCTGACAGCACTGCTCCAACCACAAAACCGAGTGCCGTATTAGCGTCCAGGAAAATTCCTATCAGAATAGTCAGCACCACACCGACTATAGCAATCGTCCGATATTGACGCGCAAGATACGCAGCTGCACCTGCTTGAATCGCTGCAGCAATTTCCTGCATGCGATCATTGCCTGCATCTTGACTAAGAATCCAACTACGGGATACCAGGCCATAGATAACGGCGATTAGGCCGCATACCACAGCAAACCACAGTCCTTGTGATGCCATATTTCTCCTCCAAAAGTTTGCAACAAAAATAAGTCTCTTTGCAGCTTGACCTGTCCCGGTCAATGCCGCGAATAACTACCATCTACAGAACGACACAATTTAAAACTGCTACATCAGTCTGGCTGATAAATCAGCACACCAAACTTTTTATGATCATGAAAAAAGCGGACCGAAGTCCGCTTTGATCTATAAACGTCATTACTCCGCAAGCGCGGCAAATGCACTATCGCGTATCTCTTCAACCGGACAGATACCCGCGATTGTGCGATACTTGGGTGCCCCGACTTGTTCAGACTCCGCCCATGAAGTGTAATAACCAACCAGCACCTTGGTTTGCTCGTGATAGACCGACAAGCGCTTCTTGACTGTTTCTTCGCGATCATCGTCACGCTGAATTAAATCTTCACCGGTTTGGTCGTCTTTACCAGCTACCTTAGGAGGATTAAATTTAACGTGGTAGGTGCGACCAGAAGCTGGGTGAATACGGCGCCCGCTCATACGCTCAATTATGGCTTCATCGGGAACATCAATTTCAAGCACATAGTCAATTGCTACACCCGCCTCTTTCATCGCGTCTGCTTGCGGAATCGTACGGGGAAACCCATCGAATAAATAACCATTGGCACAATCCGATTGCTTCAACCTGTCTTTGACTAATCCAATAATGATTTCATCCGATACCAATCCACCGGAATCCATTACTTTTTTGGCTGCTAAACCCAAAGGCGTACCTTCCTTGACAGCGGCGCGCAACATATCACCCGTAGATATTTGCGGAATATTGAAACGTTCTTTGATGTAAGCCGCCTGCGTGCCTTTACCTGCACCTGGCGCCCCTAGCAAGATCAACCGCATTACACGTTCCTAACTTTGTTATTGGTACCTAAGCCTCAGTATTGCTGCGGATAACAGGTATGTCTCCACCATAGTTCGCACGAAAGTTACCACAGAATACGTCACTAACGTCAGTTTGCTCACCTGCGATGCTTGCTTAAAGAGCAAAACTTCGACGCACACGCTCAAGATCTTCGGGTGTATCCACGCCCGCTTGCGGCACATGCAAAGTTCGGTGCACTGCAATACGAAAACCATTCCACAGCACGCGTAGTTGTTCCAGCGCCTCGATCTCTTCTAATGGGGATGGTGGTAATGCAGAATACTGGCCCAGAAAATCCCGTCTGTATGCATACAAACCTATATGCCTTAGAGGTTCATAGCCTGGTGGCAGCGCAGCATGATCCTTCACTACAAAGGCATCACGATGCCAGGGAATGGGTGCGCGAGAAAACAAAAGCGCATGATGAGATTTATCCAACACGACCTTCACCACATTGGGATTAAACACGTCGTCGTAATTATCAATAGCGTGTGCTGCGGTGGCCATAGGAACGTGCTCACTAATGAGCGCGGCGCAGTCATTGATTAATTGGGGATCTATCAGGGGTTCGTCTCCCTGAACATTCACAATCACGGCGGCGTCTGGCAAATTCAGGTTATCTGCAACTTCAGCAATTCTATCGGTGCCCGACGGATGATCTGATCGTGTCATCCGCACATCGATAGCGTAATCTTTGCACGCAGAAAAAATATCCGCATGATCTGTTGCCACCACTATGCGCACAGCGCGCGACAATGCAGCGCGCTCAGCGACTCGCACTATCATGGGTTTGCCTCCCAAATCTGCGAGCGGCTTATCTGGTAAGCGCGTTGATGCCATACGCGCTGGAATAATGATCGTAAAGCTCATAAAAAAAATCGCTTCTAATAGCGACTAAAACAAACGATGGATGGCCAACAATAGGAATTTAAGAAAGACTTTTATTTCGCATGATCGCTCTGCTGCGAACTGGGTGCTGTAAGGTCGCGCGCTTGCTCAGCCCACATGATGGGAATGCCGTCTCGTATAGGAAACGCCAAATGATCAGGATTGCAGATGAGTTCCTGCGCTTGCTTATCAAATTTCAGCGGCCCTTTGCACACTGGACAAACAAGAATATCAAGCAGTCGTGTATCCACGCAGTTTCTCCACAAGGTGTTCAGTCAATGGTCCGGCGATGGCTGCTTCAACAGGTACGACCCAGAGTCTGGGGTCACTGGTCAATGCATTTCGCCTGACGCATTTTACTGCATCCTTTTCAGTGATCAGAATGATATCCGACTTAAGCGATTCAAAAGGATTAATCGCATAATCAAAATGATCAGGCAAAGCGATTTGTTCGTTTAGCTTTAAGCCCATTTGTTTGAGCATAGTGAAAAAACGTTCGGGGTTGCCTATTCCTGCAGCTGCGCTAATCGATAAATTTTCACGCAACTCGGTTAGTAGCTTGGTGTTAGCTCGGTTAACCAATTGCTCCGCACGCTGGCCATACAATTGCATAGAAAATGAATGATCACTAA
>CAYUDI010000005.1:0-13410 GCA_964443585.1 uncultured Bifidobacterium sp. | reverse complement strand
ACCATTGAGGACACGAAAATCAAATCGCCGCGATGTCGACTCACGCAATGGGCCCGCGGGCAATAGCCATCCATTACCTACGCCACGCTCGTCAAATAAAAGAATCTCTACATCACGCGCCAATGCGTAATGCTGTAGTCCGTCGTCAGAGATAATCACATTCACGTCAGGATGAGCATTAAGTAAGTTGCGAGCAGCGATTACTCTATTGCGCCCAACCAATACAGGAACATCAGCTCTTTGTAAAATCAGCAGTGGTTCATCGCCAACATCGTCTGGCGACGATTGCGAATTAATGTCGGTAGCCGTAGTTACATCACTTCCATAACCACGCGAAATCACGCCTGGTACAAATCCATGCATGCGTAATTGCTTAACCAGCCAGATCACCAAAGGGGTCTTGCCAGTGCCGCCCACATAGATATTGCCAACCACAATGACAGGCACTGGTAATCGTGTTTGTTCAAACACGCCAACGGTGTAGAGCTTGCGACGCAACGCGATAATCAAACCAAAAATAAATGAGATCGGCCACAGCAATGTAGCTAATACTCCTTTCGTTAGCCAGGCGCGAGTGAGCAAACGTTCTATCGAGGATCGCTGCATCATGGATTTATCTGGAAAAGCTCGCGTGAATGTATTAGCACGGTGTGACCAATTAACGCGATGTACCCGATTGCGCTGCAAATACCAATTTAGGTAATCCCGCAATGCGAGCCGCCTCCATAAGTTGAACTACGGATTGATGGCTAGCCATGGCATCGGCATGGATTTCAATGGTCATTTCTGGATTTCCATGAGCAGCTTCTCGCAAAGCACTCGCCAGCGATACAGTATCTGTAGCGGTGATTCGGTGTTGTTGAATCGCGTAATGTCCCTTCGCATCAACCGCGACCACAATCGATTTTGGTGCTGGTGTGGAATTAGCCTCGGCTGATGGAAGACTGACATTCAAGCTAGTGAACTTACTAAACGTGGTGCTGACCATCAGAAAAATTAGAATGACCAGCAACACATCAATGAACGCAATCAGATTAATTTCTGGTGGAGCGCGGCGCTGGCCTTTACGAAAATTCATCTTAGACTCGCTGGCCCGTTACCGTATCGACAAATCGCACTGCTTGCTGCTCCATATCGATTACAAATCCATCCACCAAGGCATGAAAATGGCGGTGAAACACCAGTGAAGGCATGGCCACTGCCAAACCAAACCCTGTGTTGTACAGCGCGACTGAAATACCATGCGCAACTTGCAATGGATCGGCCCCGACCCCACCGCTGGCACCAAACAATTCAATCATGCCTATGACTGTTCCAAACAATCCCATTAAAGGCGCCAAGGTTGCAATCGTTCCCAAGGTTGTTAAATAACGCTCCAACTCATGTGCTGCAGCACGACCGGCTTCTTCTATGGCTTCTTTCATGACCTCGCGTGAGGCTTCGCGGTTGCGCACACCTGCGGCTAGCACCCGACCCAAGGGTGAGTTATTTTCCAGTCGTTCCAGCACTTCTGCATCAATGCTGTCTGTGCGGGTAACGGCAATAACTTCTGGCAGCAGGTTGGAAGGAAGTACTTTGGCAGGGCGCAGATATACAAGCCGCTCGATAATGACTGTCACAGAAATAACCGAGGCAATCAGCAAAAACCAGATAGGCCAACCCGCCGCTTGAATAATTGCCAGCAAATGCGTTCTCCTGCACAAAGGAAATAATGAAGGCGACTGTAACCTCTTTGCTAACCTGCAGCAAGCATCGTTAGTCATATAAGTACCCGCCTGCGCTATCGAAACCACGTTTAAATGCGAATACTCACTATCTTGAAAACATAACTATTTTAAAAAGGTTTTTATAATTGTCCCTATGCAGGCAGCACGTTAGTAAAACTCAAGTGCGTCAATCAGACTAAGCAGCGACAATGGCACCTCATCACCCCTAGCCGACCTTGAACATGCTCACGGAACGACCTACCAGCGATAGTGGCAGCAATGACATTCTGACGGTCAGTCAGCTCAACCAGGCTGTCGGCCGCTTGTTGGAGCGCAGCTTTCCATTAACCTGGATTAGCGGCGAAATTTCCAACTTCACCCGCGCCGCTTCTGGCCATTGGTACTTCACGCTCAAGGATGCGTCGGCACAAGTACGCGCCGTGATGTTTCGCGGACGAGCGCAATACGTTGATTTCGCTCCCCGCGAAGGCGACAAGATAGAGGTGCGCGCACTGGTCAGCTTGTATGCCGCGCGCGGAGATTTTCAAATCAATGTAGAAGCTATGCGCCGGGCGGGCGTGGGTAATTTGTATGAGGCCTTCATAAAATTAAAGGCCAAGCTCGCTGATGAAGGTTTGTTTGACTCAGCACGCAAACGCGAACTTCCCGTTTTCCCGCGCCAGATCGGCATCGTGACCAGCCCGCAAGCGGCCGCATTACGCGATGTCATTACGACTCTGCGACGCCGTGCTCCGCATCTGTCCATCATTCTTTATCCAACCGCCGTCCAAGGTGAGGGATCAGCCGAGAAGATCGCTGCAGCTATCAGCACAGCGTCACTGCGTGCTGAGTGCGACGTGCTGATAGTTTGTCGCGGTGGCGGCAGCCTGGAAGATCTTTGGTCGTTCAATGACGAGCGCGTTGCCCGAGCAATCGCTGCGTCTGAAATACCTGTCATCTCCGGGGTTGGTCACGAAACCGATATCACCATTGCTGATTTTGTAGCTGATCTGCGCGCACCTACGCCTACCGCTGCGGCAGAGATGGCGGCCACACCCACGCAAGACTGGCTGGCCGAATTACATCAGCAAGCCATCGAACTCACTGATGGGCTGCGCCATCTGCTCAACGATCACTCCCAATCACTGGACTGGCTGGCCCACCGATTAATTAGCCCCAGCATGGCGATAGATCATCAAAAGCTTAGGTTATCCAACTTGGCAAATCGATTGCGGCATGGAGCAATTACACCCATCGCAGGCGCACGCTTTCGTATTGAGCAAGTACGAAGCCGCTTGCACCACGCCTTGCCTGATACTCGAATGCGCCGCGCCAGGCTGGGCGCAAAGGCCGTGCAATTACACACCGCTTTTAGCTCGAGGTTAAGGACTTGGCAGCATGGACTTGAATCTGCCAGCGGCCAGCTTGAGTTGCTCGCTCCTCAGCGCACGCTAGAGCGCGGCTACGCTATCCTGAGCGATGAATCTGGGCGCGTGCTGCGCCAGCCTGATGAAATCAAGCCGCCACAGCGCCTTAAAGTTACCCTGGCCGGAGGCACTACTTTAGTGGATATCTCGGCGCGGACCAGCAGCAACGATTGACTAGAATCCTCGTGTTTTTGCCCAATCAATGAGAAATTGACTGGGTAAGCTATACTTCGCGCGGATTTACAAGGGTTTGGTTAGACCCAAATCCCACACAACAATTGCGTAATGAAATTTTTGGGAGGTAGTTATGGCTGCAATTCTGCAATCTTTAGGGCGAACTATCATTGCTGGGGTCGTACTTTTGATCCTGCTGGTTTTGATTGCTAGCAGCGTGGCCGGAGCCGGCCCGCAAATGGGTCATGCCTGGGGCGCTTTCGTCATGCGCTGGTTACACGTGGTATCTGGCATCATGTGGATAGGTCTGCTCTGGTACTTCAATTTTGTGCAGATTCCATCCATGCCCAAAATTCCAGACGAACAAAAGCCTGCGATCGGTAAAGTGATTGCACCAACGGCACTGTTCTGGTTCCGTTACGCTGCATTAGCGACCGTGGTCACCGGCGTATTGGTGGCATGGATGAATGGCTACTTAGCAGACGCACTTGGACTTCGACAGCCTTTTCACGCTATTGGTATCGGCATGTGGATAGCCTTGCTGATGGCGTTCAACGTCTGGTTCATCATCTGGCCTAACCAAAAGAAAGCCTTGGGTATGGTTACAGTAGAGCCAGAAGAAAAAGCAGCAGCTGCACGTCTGGCGATGCTGACTTCGCGCTTTAACACCATGTTGTCTATCCCGATGTTGTACATGATGGTGGCTCAGCAAAACGGTGGACTGTAAACCGCATCTCGCTTAACAAAAAACCCGCGCACATTGCGCGGGTTTTTTTATGGTTGTCGCCGAAGTAGTTACATTGCGTTCACGGGTATCTTTAGATACGCGACACCGTTCGCTTCTGCGGGTGGCATCTCACCCGCGCGTATGTTGATCTGCACCGACGGTAATATCAATACGGGCATTTCTAGAGTCGCATCCCGCTCAGTTCGCATTTTTACAAATTCTGCCTCACTGATTCCATCATGCACATGGATATTTTTTTGACGCTGCTCAGCGACCGTGGTCTCGAAAGAAATCGGTCTGTCCGTCGGTGGATAGTCGTGTGTCATCAGGCAGGCTAAGTATTTTTCTGACCGATCCATATAGCACTCTGGGATCGCCTCCTGGAAAATCGCAGCGCGCAGTACCCACATCCGGCATAAACATCGTGTCACCCACAAACACAGCATCCCCTACCTTGTAAGCAACGCAAGCAGGGGTGTGGCCAGGTACAAACATTGTCGTACCAGTCAAAGCGCCAAAATGAAATTCTTCGCCCTCTTTCAGCAGATGATCAAATTGCGATCCGTCCGTAGCAAAGCCAGGCTCAAGATTAAAAATATCTTTGAATACTTTTTGAACGCCAGGTATGTGCTCACCAATCGCCGTCTTGCCACCTAACTTATGTTTTAAATAAGCGGCCGCCGTAATGTGATCGGCATGCGCGTGCGTTTCAAGTATCCACTCCACCTGTAATTTGTTTTCCTGAACAAACTGAATCAACTTGTCTGCGGAATCTGTACGTGTACGCCCGGATTTTGGGTCATAGTCCAGAACTGGGTCGATAATGGCGCATGCACTACCCTCTTTTTCATAGACCACATACGTAACGGTCCAGGTGGCAGGATCGAAAATTCCATGAACTTGAGGATGTGAATTCGCAACCATGAATAGCTCCAGACAAATAATTAACCTTCAAACATTATATTTACTTACAGTTTATATGTCAATATAATGTAAATTGCTAAATTGATTCAGCCCTGCTTTGGGTTGACTCAACAAAGTTTTCGCTCTCAAGGAGGCAGCATGACTGCAAACATCACACGACACAGCGACAAATTTGCTACGGCACCACAACTGAGCCCAGCCGATATGGCGGAAGTCGCTGCGCTCGGTTTCAAGACGGTGGTCAATAATCGTCCTGACGGTGAAGGTGGTGCTGATCAACCCACCAGCGCAGTGATGGAAGCAGCCGCAGTGGCAGCTGGTTTGAAGTACGAATACCTCCCCGTTATCAGCGGCCAGATCACCGAACTGCAAGCCAGAAAATTCGCCGAACTACTCGCCACCCGACCTGGTCCCCTGCTGGCTTTTTGCCGCAGCGGCGCCCGATCACAAAATCTCCATCAATTAGCCCGTGGCGGCTCCATCTCTGCGCCCTCTCCCGCCACGGCCGCTTCAGCCTGTCACTGGAGTGACGCGCAGGATATCGTGATCGTCGGTGGTGGCAGCGCTGGTATAGGACTAGCTGCCAGTCTTAAGAAACGCCAGTCAAATCTGAACATTGCCATCATAGAACCCAGCGATAAACACTACTACCAACCGTCATGGACGCTGGTAGGCGCAGGTGAGTTTGATATCAATGACAGCGTGCGCGATATGGCCACGGTCATGCCAGAAGGCGTTACATGGATCAAGGCGGCAGTCACCGGATTCGATCCTGAAAATCGCAAGGTCATGCTGGATCAGGGCAGCCCAGTGAGCTATCAACAGTTGATTGTGGCTCCGGGTCTTAAATTGAATTGGAAAGGTATACCGGGCTTGGAAGAAACGCTAGGTAAAAACGGCGTGACATCCAACTACCGATTTGACCTGGCGACTTATACGTGGGACTTAGTGCGCAACATGAAATCTGGCATTGCGATTTTCACGCAGCCGCCTATGCCCATCAAATGCGCTGGCGCTCCACAAAAAGCAATGTATCTGTCGTGCTCGGAATGGGAGCAACAAGGTACGCTAAAAAATATACAGGTAGATTTTCATAATGCTGGTGCTGTTCTGTTTGGTGTGGCCGATTTTGTACCACCTCTCATGAAATACGTAGAACGCTACCGCGCCAACCTGCATTTCAATTCGAAATTAGTCTCTATTGACGGCCCGGCAAAACGGGCCTGGTTTGAAGAAAAAGATGCGAATGGTGCTGTCGTACAAGTAGAAAAAAGTTTTGATTTCATCCATGTCGTACCACCTCAAACAGCTCCCGACTTTATAAAAGAAAGTTCACTCGCCAATGCCGAAGGCTGGGTCGATGTGAATCAAGTCACGCTGCAACACAATCGCTACCCCAACATTTTCAGTTTGGGTGATGCCTGTTCCTCACCCAATGCAAAAACGGCGGCTGCAGCACGTAAACAAATCGTAGTGGTTGCTGAAAATCTTTTAGCTCTGCGTGCAGGTCGCGCACTTCCCACAAAATACGACGGCTACGGATCGTGTCCATTAACCGTCGAAAAAGGACGCATCATACTGGCGGAATTTGGTTTCGGTGGCAAGTTGTTACCCACCTTTCCTCTCGATCCTACCGTGCCACGCAAATCAGCGTGGATATTGAAAAAAAATATACTGCCTGCGGTCTATTGGAACCTCATGCTCAAAGGCCATGAATGGTTTGCACGGCCAGTCGCGGATTAATTTATGGGTAATGTGTTGCCACTGCCTGAGTGGCTAAAAACCTATCAGCGCGATTTCATCGCTGGCGATTTAACGGCAGGATTGATCGTCACCGTCATGCTGATTCCACAGAGTCTGGCCTATGCCATGTTGGCTGGACTACCACCGGAAGTTGGGTTGTATGCGAGCCTGCTGCCCATGGTTGCTTATGCCTTTTTTGGCAGCAGCATGACGCTGGCAGTAGGTCCGGTCGCTGTGTCATCATTAATGACAGCCAGCGCGCTGATGCCGATTGCAGTGCCAGGTACCTCGGACTATATTTCACTTTCCATACTGCTAGCTCTGCTATCCGGGCTGATGCTGTTAGCCGCAGGTTTCTTGCGTTTGGGTTTTCTAGCCTGGTTTCTGAGTCACCCAGTCATCAGTGGATTCATCTCCGGATCGGCGATATTAATCGCCATAGGACAGATCAAGTACCTGCTGGGAATTCAATTTTCATCCTCAGGTGTTTTATCTACCCTTAAACATCTTGCGCTACATCTTCATGAAACCAATAGTGCGACGGCAATCGTTGGTTTGAGCGCAGTCGCAGTGCTTTTGTTTGCACGTAAATACCTTGGTTCACTACTCAAGCTCAACGGCTTGTCAGAAAAAACGTCTGACCTGATTACGAAGCTAGCGCCTATGGTGGTAGTCATCCTTACTTCATTACTGGTCTCTCATTATGGTTTGAATCATCAAGCGCATGTGGCAATCGTCGGTGATGTCCCTAGCGGATTGCCAGCACTAGAATTGCCTGCTTTGCAGTGGGAACAGGTAACAACACTGCTGCTACCCGCGCTCTTGATATCACTGGTGGGGTTTGTAGAAAGTGTCTCGGTAGGTCAATCACTGGCACTCAAGCGCGGACAACGCATCGATCCCAATCGCGAACTCGTGGGCATGGGTGCTGCTAATGTCGCCAGCGCCATCTCAGGTGGCTTTCCGGTTACCGGAGGTTTTGCTCGCTCGGTAGTAAATTTTTCAGCCGGTGCGCACACACCTGCTTCCGGTATTGTTTCTGCTGTGTTGATGGCAATTGTCATCGCCGGATTTACACACTGGTTTTATTATTTACCCCAAGCAGTGCTTTCAGCCACCATCATCGTCGCTGTATTGGGGCTCATTGATACGCACACTCTTAAAGAAGCCTGGCTATACGATAAAGCAGATGCGGTCGCACTACTACTGACCTTCGCAGGCGTCATTATTTTTGGTGTAGAAGAAGGCATCGTCATCGGCGTTGCTATGTCACTGGCTGTATTGGTTTGGCGCAGCAGCCACCCGCACATGGCATTAGTGGGTCGCGTACCTGAAACAGAACATTACAGGAATATAGAACGCCACCAGGTAGAAGTTTTCCCGGGGCTGATTGCATTACGCATAGATGAGAGCATTTATTTTGCCAACTCACAGCTGATCGCAGAAAAAATTGAAGGCCTACTTGCAAAACAACCTACCACGAATTGTGTGCTACTTATTTTATCGGCTGTTAATCAACTCGATACTACCGCGCTCGGTATGCTGACTGAGCTAGAAAAAACTCTACGCGCAAGAAATATTACGCTGGAATTTGCTGAGATCAAGGGGCCAGTGCAAGATAGGCTGCAGCAAACAGAACTGGGAAAACGCATGGAGGATAAAATTTTCCTCAGTACGCATCAGGCTTTTCTCGACTACCAAAGAAAATTCCCTACGACAGAAATAAAATTATCGACTCTTCGATGATTGGACAGTAATTTATGTAATGCTTATTTAGAAAAAGGCTTGTATACCAGTCTGGGCGCGACCCAGTATTAGCGCATGTATATCGTGCGTACCTTCGTAGGTATTCACTACTTCGAGATTAACCACATGGCGAATCACACCGTACTCATCGCTAATACCATTTCCACCTAACATGTCGCGTGCCATACGTGCAATATCCAAAGCCTTGCCGCAGGAATTACGTTTCATGATGGAGGTAATTTCTACTGCAGCACTACCTTCATCGCGCATACGTCCTAAGCGCAGACACCCTTGCAGTGCCAGCGAAATATCGGTTTGCATATCGGCTAATTTTTTTTGTATGAGCTGATTCGCCGCTAAAGGACGACCAAATTGTTTACGCTCCAGCGTGTACGTACGCGCTGCGTGCCAGCAAAATTCGGCTGCACCCAAAGCACCCCACGAAATTCCAAAGCGCGCCGCATCCAAACACGTAAACGGGCCTTTTAATCCGCGTATTTCTGGGAATGCATTTTCTTCAGGCACAAATACCTGATCCATCACTATTTCACCCGTGGTGGATGCACGCAAACCCACCTTGCCTTTAATAAGCGGTGTCGTCAGACCTTTCCACCCTTTTTCGAGTATGAAGCCACGAATTTTTCCCGCATCGTCTTTCGCCCAAACCACAAATACCTGAGCTAGCGGGCTGTTACTAATCCACATTTTCGAACCCGACAAGCTATAACCACCATCAACTTTTTTTGCTCGCGATTCCATGCTGCCCGGATCCGATCCGTGATCAGGCTCGGTTAAACCAAAGCAGCCTATCCATTCGCCTGTAGCGAGCTTAGGTAGATATTTTTGTCGTTGCGCTTCTGTCCCAAATTCATAAATTGGCAGCATCACCAACGAACTTTGCACACTCATCATGGAGCGAAATCCTGAATCGACACGCTCAATCTCTCGCGCCACCAGACCATAGCTGACGTAATTCAAACCAGCGCCACCGTACTCCGAGGGTATGGTCGCTCCTAATAAGCCTAACTCACCCATCTCACGAAAAATGGCAGGGTCTGTGCTCTCGCTACGAAAAGCTTCCAGCACGCGGGGCGCCAATTTTTCTTGGGCATACACCGCAGCCGCATCGCGCACCATACGCTCATCATCAGTCAGCTGCTGATCAAGTAAAAGAGGATCGTCCCAATGAAAACTTGCTTTACTCATGTTGTGTCTCGTCGTAGTCGTGTTTACCGTTGGGTCTTTTAAGCGGAGTTCGAAGAAAATCAGGAATTGTGCTTTACCGTATGCGCGCCGCTAATTCACCAATAATGCCGCGTCTAAACGCAAGCACACAAATCACAAAAATCAAACCAGTAACCATGGTGACTGATTCACCTATGGTGTTAAACCATTCTATGTGCGTAACCGTTGCCAGCCACGTACCCAAATCACCTAATTTGTTTTCCAGCGCAATGATGATAATGGCACCGACCACGGGCCCAAGCAAAGTACCCATACCACCGACCAAGGTCATCAATACCACCAGGCCCGACATGGACCAATGCACATCGGTCAACGTACCAAAGCCCAGCACAACCGCTTTGGTAGAACCTGCCAGCCCGGCTAATCCGGCTGACAAAACAAACGCTAACAATTTGTAGCGATCCGTGTCATAGCCTAACGAAATCGCGCGCGGCTCATTTTCACGCACGGCTTTAAGCACCTGTCCAAACGGCGAATGAATGATGCGAACGATCAACAAGAACGAAGCGATCACTATGCCTAACACCACGTAATACATGGTCAGATCATTTTTCAGATCGATACTGCCCAGCAGTGTTCCTCTAGGTACTGATTGCAAACCATCTTCGCCACCAGTGAAAGGCGCCTGCAGAAAAACAAAGAACAGCATTTGCGACAACGCCATAGTGATCATGGTGAAGTAAATACCTTGCCGACGTATCGCCAGCTTACCCACCACCAGACCTAGCAGCGCGGCAAAAATCACTCCCGCTAAAAGACCTAGCTCGGTAGGTAAACCCCACACTTTTAACGCGTGCCCGGCGATATAGGAGGCACCACCAAAAAATGCGGCATGACCAAATGACAGTAATCCAGTAAAGCCTATGAGCAAATTAAATGCGCAAGCAAATAAAGCAAAACACAAAATTTTCATTAGCAACACAGGATACAAAAAGAAAGGTGCAGCTAATGCGCCAACGAGTACAACGGCGTAACCCAGTTTTTTCAACATGGCGGCAACTCCTTATTTCTCGCGGCCGAACAGGCCTGCGGGGCGAATCAATAACACTATCGCCATGATGATAAATACCACCGTTGCGGAAAGCTCGGGATAAAACACTTTTGTCATACCTTCAATCACACCTAATCCCAGCCCCGTCAAAATCGATCCGAGTATCGAACCCATACCACCTATCACCACAACGGCAAACACGACGATGATTAAATTCGATCCCATTAACGGTGATACCTGTAAAACAGGAGCAGCCAATACACCTGCAAAACCAGCCAGTGCTACACCAAAGCCATAGGTGAGTGTCACCATCAGTGGCACATTCACGCCAAAGGCTTCGACCATCTTGGGATTTTCTGTACCAGCGCGCAAATAGGCACCCAGCCGGGTTTTTTCAATAATGAACCAGGTGGCCATGCAAACCATAATAGAAGCAAAAACTACCCACGCTCGGTAATTCGGCAAAATCATGAAACCCAAATCAGTTGCCCCCGCGAGTTGCGATGGCACAGTAAACGGTTGACCTGAAACACCATAGAACGAGCGGAACACGCCTTCTAACATGAGCGTGATACCAAAGGTCAGTAGCAAACCATATAAATGATCCAAACGGTATAGCCATTGCAGCATCGTTTTTTCTATGATGATGCCAAATACGCCCACCAGCAGCGGAGCAACAATCAGCATAATCCAGTAATTAATACCGAAATAATTTAGGCCCATCCACGCTAAAAATGCACCCATCATGTACAAAGCGCCATGCGCAAAATTGATCACATTGAGCAAGCCAAAAATAACGGCGAGTCCCAGCGATAGCATTGCGTAGAAAGAGCCATTAACTAAACCTAGCAGTAGTTGTCCCAGCATGGCCGACATGGGAATTCCAAATATCTCCATCTTAGACCCCTAGCAATTCGTTGAGCACGGCTGTCTTACTGCTCAGTTCAGCTGCTGCGAACTGTTCAACAATTTGCCCATGCTCCATGACATAAAACCGATCTGCCAGTGGTGCAGCGAAACGGAAATTTTGTTCAACCATCACTATCGTGTAGCCCTGTGCTTTAAGCGACAAAATCATGCGTGCCAGTGCTTGCACAATGACGGGTGCCAAGCCTTCGGAAATTTCATCTAATAGCAACAGCTTGGCACCTGTGCGCAAAATACGCGCAACAGCCAGCATCTGCTGCTCTCCGCCCGATAGGCGCGTCCCTTGGCTGTGTCGACGCTCAGATAAGTTGGGAAACATCTCATAAATCTGCTCTACGGACATGCCTCCCGCTTTTAAGGTCGGCGGCAACATTAAATTTTCTTCAGCAGATAGCGATGAAAAAATTGCGCGCTCTTCAGGACAATAACCTATCCCTAAATGCGCAATTTTATGTGTGGCCAGTGCGATAGCTTCGACGCCATTAACTTTGATGGAACCCTCGCGACGCCCGGTCAAACCCAGAATGGCGCGCAATGTCGTGGTACGGCCCGCGCCATTGCGGCCTAATAGGGTAACTACCTCACCCTGCTCTACCGATAAATTCACATCATGAAGAATATGCGACTCACCATACCAAGCCTGCAGCTGCTTAATTTCCAGTGCCTTGGCCATTAGTGCGCCCCTTCCAACTCGGTTGCACTACCCATGTAGGCCTCGAGTACCTGAGGATTACGTGACACCGTTTGATAATCACCCTCTGCCAGTATCGCTCCGCGTTGAAGTACAGATATGCGATCACTAATATCAGCTACTACATTCATATTGTGCTCAACCATTAATATGGTGCGACCTTGCGAGACTTTTTTAATCAATGCAGTCACACGCTTTACATCTTCATGCCCCATTCCTTGCGTGGGTTCATCGAGCAACATCAGTTCTGGTTCCATCGCGAGAGTGGTAGCTATCTCGAGCGCACGCTTACGGCCATACGGTAAATCTACCGTAATGCTGTCGGCAAATTCTGCTAATCCAACTTCATCGAGCAATTGCATAGCCCTGTCATTTAATTGATTGAGGGTCGCTTCGCTTTTCCAGAAATGAAAGGAGGTACCCATATTTCGCTGCAAGCCTATACGTACATTTTCTAAAACATTCAAATGTGGAAAAACTGCAGAAATCTGGAACGACCGAATAATACCCATGCGCGCTATTTGTGCAGATGCTAGCGAGGTAATGTCACGATCATTGAAAAGTATCTGGCCCGAGGTGGGAATCAAGAACTTAGTGAGCAAGTTAAAACAAGTGGTCTTACCGGCACCGTTTGGACCTATGAGAGCATGAATATGCCCCCGCTGAACTTGAAGATTGACCTGATTAACTGCAACAAAGCCTTTGAATTCACGCGTCAAGTTACGGGTTTCAAGAATGATGTCCGGCATGCGTACTCCTGGGGGTCTATTCAGCTGGTGGATGTGCGGTGCAGGTGCGGGAGAGTCTAGCCGCGGCTGTGGCCACGATGTGAGTCTGCAAACTGCTGGTATTCATCGCACACGCTTATATTATTTTTATTATTTGATAACTTATGATGGTGTAATGATAAAAATTTAATCTTAAGCAGGAAGTTATTCTATTTCCGGGAAATCACAAAATGAATTCTTTACAAACAATCAGCGGTATTTTGAATCCAGTTGCCTGCAACCACAACGTGACACCCGAGCCCGGCCAGAGTTTCATTATCAATCTGAGCTGAACTACCGCAGACCAGCGAAGCAGATACAATAAGGTTTTACTTTCTCTTT
>CAYUDI010000004.1:20240-27829 GCA_964443585.1 uncultured Bifidobacterium sp. | reverse complement strand
GTGTTGGAGACAAACGCATCGCGAGGATCCTCGCGTTCTAACACTGCTGCCAGCTCAAAGCCCTCGGGCAGCTCCATAGGAACATCTTTTAACGAATGAACCGCCAAATCGGCTTCACCGTTTTGCATCGCGACTTCGAGTTCTTTTACAAACAGGCCTTTGCCGCCGACTTTGGACAAGGTTCGATCTAGAATTTGATCACCTCGGGTAGTCATTCCAAGAATAGTGACCGTACTGAGCGGATATAATTCAAGTAAGCGTGCCTGCACGGTTTCTGCTTGCCACATGGCGAGCCTGCTCTCACGTGAAGCAATCACCAGTTTTCCGGAAAACGATGCGTTCAAAGCGGCCTCTCTGGTTCATGGCCGATGCACAAAATCGTCGACCCCATTGGTAATGCGTAAAAACCGACGGATTTTATCATGCGCCCCTGGTGCAGCCCGGCCAAAAGCCACGCTGCCGATGACTCAAGCTGAAAGCACATCCCTCCCATGGCAACCACCAAAAAAGTTCCTACTCGTTTGTCCAAGACATTGGATAAAGATGCTCCACTCAAAGAAGACATACGACTTTTAGGCAGACTGTTAGGTGACGTGATTCGTCATCAAGAAGGTGATGCTGTTTATGAGATCGTTGAAACCATACGGCAAACAGCCGTTCGATTCCGACGAGAATCTGATCCCGAGGCTGGCACCGATCTTGATCGGCTGCTTAAAAAACTCACACGAGATCAGACAAATTCTGTGGTGCGAGCGTTCTCGTATTTCTCGCATCTGGCCAACATCGCCGAAGACCAACATCACAACCGTCGTCGTCGCTCGCACCTGCTAGCTGGTTCGGCCGCACAAGCCGGCAGCTTAGCTGCCACCTTATCTAAACTGGATGCGTCCGGTGTTTCTGGAAAAGCTGTACAAGGATTTTTTACTGATGCACTGATTTCACCAGTGCTCACTGCCCACCCAACTGAAGTACAGCGCAAAAGTATTTTGGACGCGGGTCGCGAGATTGCCCGGTTATTGGCTGCACGTGATCTGCCTTTGCCACCTACAGAAAAAAATCGAAATACCCAGCTTCTTCACGCAGAAATTGCCAAGCTTTGGCAGACCCGCATGCTGCGCTACTCAAAATTAACTGTTGATGATGAAATCGAGAATGCATTGTCGTATTACCGCATTACCTTTTTGCGTGAACTACCCGCATTAATGGAAGATATAGAAAGTGAATTTGCAGAAAAATTTCCTCATACTCGCAGCTTCTCGTTGCCACCTTTTGTGCAGATGGGAAGTTGGATAGGCGGTGATCGCGACGGTAATCCCAATGTAAATTCAGACACCATGAGCCGCGCAATGTCGCGCCAATCAACCACGATACTAGATTTTTATTTAGATGAAGTGCATGCGCTGGGCGCCGAACTATCCATTTCAACTTTACTGGTATCAGTTAGCCCCTCTCTACAAAGCATGGCAGATAATTCGCCTGATCATTCGCCCCACCGTACCGACGAGCCTTATCGACGTGCGCTGATTACGGTCTATGCCAGGCTTGCCGCCACAGCACGCAAATTAGGAGTGACCAATATTTTGCGCCAGGAAGTCGGTGCCATGGAGCCGTATCACGACATTACTGAATTCATTGCTGATCTGGATGTGATCGGTGATTCATTACGCGCCAATCATGGCTTACCGCTTACACGGCCTCGCTTGAATACACTGCGTCGCGCTGCAACTATTTTTGAGTTTCATCTGGCAACCCTGGATATGCGCCAAAGCTCGGATATCCATGAACGCGTCATCAGTGAATTATTTCGCTCTGCCGATGTGTGTGCTGATTACAGTGCATTACATGAAGATGAAAAACTTGTATTACTTCAGTCAGAGCTGCGTCAACCACGTCTCCTGCACTCACCGTATCTCAGCTATACCGATGAAACAATCAGTGAGTTAGGTGTGATATCCATGGCACGAACTGTTCGCGAACAATTTGGTTCGCGTGCTATTCGTAATTACATTATTTCGCACACAGAAACCGTATCAGATCTGATGGAAGTACTGCTGCTGCAAAAAGAAACGGGTCTGATGCGAGTTCATGCAACGCAGGCTAACACCGTTGCCGAATTGATGGTTATACCGCTCTTTGAAACCATACCCGATCTTCGCAATGCCGCAGATATCATGAATGGCTGGCTTTCTATTCCTGCTGTACGAGAGCTGGTACGTCAACAAGGCGATTTACAGGAAGTCATGCTCGGCTATTCCGATTCCAATAAAGATGGCGGTTTTCTCACCTCCAACTGGGAGCTTTATAAAGCTGAAGTCGGATTAGTCCAGGTATTTCAAAAACATGGCGTGAAACTACGACTATTTCATGGTCGCGGTGGAACGGTAGGTCGTGGTGGCGGCCCTAGTCACGAAGCCATCCTGGCGCAACCGTCGGGCACGGTCAATGGTCAATTCCGTTTGACTGAGCAAGGCGAAATCATCGCATCAAAATTTTCCAATCCTGAAATCGGGCGTCGCAATCTTGAACTGGTCGTCGCTGCCGTTATGGAAGCAAGCCTGACGCCTCCTAGCTCTGAGAGCAAACGTGCTAAGCAGCTCGCCAACTTCGAAGACACGATGGAAATCCTGTCCGATAACGCTTACAGAGCGTATCGCCATCTGGTGTACGAAACACCCGGCTTTACTGATTATTTTTTTGCTGCGACTCCGATAGCCGAACTCAACATAGGCTCGCGCCCAGCCTCGCGAAAATCAACCCGGCGCATCGAAGACTTGCGCGCCATTCCCTGGGGATTCTCATGGGGACAATGTCGCTTGCTGCTGCCAGGTTGGTACGGATTCGGCAGCGCAGTACATAGCTGGCTATCGGACGAAAACAGTGGACTAAAAACGAAAAAAATAACCATGCTGCGTGCTATGTACAAAGAATGGCCATTTTTCTCTACGCTGCTTTCCAATATGGACATGGTGCTATCAAAAACAGATTTGGCAGTTGCCTCTCGCTATGCTGGCTTAGTCGCAGATAAAAAACTTCGCAACACTATTTTTAAGCGCATCACACAAGAGCATGAACTCGCTTGCGAGTGTTTAGCCCTGATTACAGGCTCTAAAGAGCGCCTGGCGGGTAATCCTACGTTGGCACGCTCGATCAAAAATCGCTTCGCTTATCTGGACCCTCTGAATCACCTGCAAGTGGAATTAATCAAACGCCACCGCAGCTGGAAAGAGCAAGGACGAGAATCCGATATACGTGTCCACCGTGGCATTCACTTGTCCATCAACGGTATAGCGGCAGGTTTACGAAATACCGGCTGATCTGCATTTAAGACGATTCCATTCATGCGATTGATGAGTCGCGCGTAAAGAGATACATCTATCCTCTATAATCGCAACCACTTACTGTTATTGAGACTCCTATGTCAGATCAATTTTCTAAAAAAGACGAAGCCTGGTCAGCACGCTTCTCAGAGCCTGTCTCTGATTTAGTTAAACGCTACACCGCCTCCGTATTTTTTGACTACCGGCTGGCAAACGTCGATATTCAAGGTTCACTTGCTCACGCAGAGATGCTGGCGCATCAAAAAATCATCAGCCAACAAGATTATGCGGAGATACAGCGCGGTATGGCTCAAATACGAGCTGATATTTCAGCGGGCAAATTTGAATGGCTGCTGGATTTAGAAGATGTACATCTAAACATAGAAAAACGTCTGACCGAATTAGTTGGTGATGCAGGCAAACGTTTGCATACGGGTCGCTCGCGTAATGACCAAGTCGCAACCGACATACGGCTTTACCTGCGCTCGGCCATTGATGATATTCAGCGTTTACTCAACGATTTGCAGCAGGCGCTGTTACATCTGGCAGAGCAGCATGCCGCAACCATTATGCCAGGCTTCACCCACATGCAAGTCGCGCAGCCCGTGACGTTTGGTCACCATATGATGGCTTATGTAGAAATGTTTAATCGCGATGCAGAGCGCATGCTGGATTGTCGCAAGCGCGTTAACCGACTGCCTCTGGGTGCGGCTGCACTTGCCGGAACCACCTTCCCTATCGACCGGTATCGCGTAGCAAAAACTTTGGGCTTTGATGATATCTGCCACAACTCGCTTGATGCCGTATCCGATCGAGATTTCGCCATTGAGTTTTGTGCGGCAGCTGCGTTGGTCATGACTCATATTTCGCGTCTTTCAGAAGAACTGGTTTTGTGGATGAGCCCGCGTATAGGTTTTATTGATATCGCTGATCGATTTTGTACAGGTTCATCGATCATGCCGCAGAAAAAAAATCCTGACGTCCCCGAACTGGCTCGAGGAAAAACTGGTCGAGTCAACGGTCACCTGATCGCCTTACTGACGCTAATGAAAGGCCAGCCTCTGGCCTACAACAAAGATAATCAGGAAGACAAAGAACCCTTGTTCGATACTGTCGACACCGTCATCGATACCTTACGAATTTTTGCTGACATGGCCACGGGCATCACCGTGAAACCGAACGCCATGCGTAACGCCGCATTGCAAGGATATGCCACCGCTACGGATTTAGCCGATTACCTGGTAAAAAAAGGTCTACCATTTCGTGATGCACATGAAGCAGTTGCCAAGGCAGTGAAGTCATGTGAGCAGCGCTCATGCGATCTGGCCGATCTGTCTCTGACTGAACTGCGCGAATTTTCTCAGTTAATAGAAGACGATATATTTTCTATACTTACATTGGAGGGTTCTGTCGCTGCCCGCAACCATCCCGGTGGCACTGCCCCCGCTCAAGTGGTTGACGCCATAAAACATGCTCGCAACCGCCTCTAACAACTGATCTGTTCCAAACTGAGTACACCATCCCATGTAATTTCCTGTTTAGTAAGGATTCCGGGCAATGTTGTGATAAAACGTCTTCGTGATTCAAAAATAACGAGATCGGTAAAATAATTTACTCGCTGTTGCATAGCAGCATTTGGATATAGGCTCCACAGCGTCTAAATTTTCGTTCATGCTCGTGACACCTCCGCCAAGCACCACCCGGCACAGCTGTTGCGAGCGGCGTATCCGACTGAAAAAAAGAATACGGGAGACCCTGATTTGCTCACAAAACGGTATGTAGTTCTAGCTAGAATTCCGTTCTGAGCTCGATAACACTAACTTAAATCTACCCCGCGTAGATTCAAGTCAGCGATTTTCATCAATCAGCCCCCTCCTGAGTCCCATGAATTTTTCGCGAAAGAAAACCGACCATGTCATTTTTATTGTCGTTCTCCCGATTCATTGATGCATTAAATGAAAAAATCGGACTGGCAATCAGCTGGGCATTATTGTTAGCCGTACTGATCTGCAGTGGCAATGCCCTAGTCCGCTATACCTTCAATACCAGTTCCAACGCTTGGCTAGAAATACAATGGTACCTATTTGGTGCCATTTTTCTGCTGGCTTCTTCCTACACACTCAAACGAAACGAACATGTACGTATCGATGTAGTCGTCGGCAGATTTTCTAAGCGTACGCAAGTGTGGGTTGATGTGTTCGGTTTCATCTTCTTTCTCTTACCTGCCACATTACTCATTCTTTATTTTGCAGTGCCTTTTGCATACGAGTCCATCCGCAACCAGGAAGTCTCTAGTAATGCGGGCGGATTAATTATTTGGCCCGCCAAAACATTGATACCAGTGGGTTTTTTATTACTTTCCCTGCAAGGGCTATCCGAGCTTATTAAGCGAATTGGTTATTTGATGGGTTTAGTCGAGGCCAGCGCATTTGAGAAGCAGGCGGCTACCCCTGAAGAAGAGATCGAGGCAATTAAAGCCGCGAACAAACTTAACTGATCAAATCGAGGCCCATAAATGACTGAATTTCTGATTGCGAACATGGCTCCCATCATGTTCATTGCCCTGATCATATTTTTGCTATCGGGTTTCCCCGTGGCGTTTTCGTTAGCCGCTAACGGCCTGCTGTTTGGCCTCATTGGTATCGAAGTCGGCCTACTCAAACCTGAACTGCTGCAAGCACTACCGAATCGCCTGTTCGGCATTATGGCTAACGACACCCTATTAGCCATTCCATTTTTCACCTTCATGGGCCTCATACTTGAACGCTCAGGGATGGCCGAAGATTTGCTCGACACCATAGGCCAGTTGTTTGGTCCACTACGCGGCGGTATAGCTTATGCCGTGATTTTTGTGGGTGCTCTGCTGGCGGCCACCACGGGCGTCGTTGCTGCTTCCGTGATTTCTATGGGCCTGATTTCACTGCCTGTGATGCTACGTTATGGCTACGACAAACGAATTGCCTCTGGCGTTATTGCGGCATCCGGCACACTGGCGCAAATTATTCCGCCCTCATTAGTCCTTATAGTTATGGCCGATCAGCTAGGACGATCTGTCGGTGATATGTATCAGGCCGCATTTATCCCTGGTCTTGTTCTTACTGCTTTTTATACGTTGTATATCCTGCTTGTCTCTCTGATTAAGCCTAACGCACTGCCTGCACTACCACCTGAGGCACGTAACCTGCGCGAAGACAATGGCGACAGTGGCGTCACGTCGCTGGTAGTACTTTTGTTGATAGGCATAACAGTCTCCTGGATGTTTGGAAAATTTCATCTGGCAGCCAACACCAAACTCGCTACCGATGAAATTGCGGTCTACAGCGGCGTTGTTGGTGTTGTTCTTGTTTATGCTATTGCACTTGCTAACAAAAAGCTCAGCTTGGGTCTTTTTTCACGCATGGCTGAAAAAGTGATTCTGGTTCTGGTGCCGCCCCTAGCCTTAATTTTCTTAGTGTTGGGTACCATCTTCGTTGGTATTGCAACGCCGACTGAAGGTGGCGGCATGGGCGCACTGGGAGCGATGATTCTGGCCTTCCTGAACCGCAGACTGACAGGTGACTTGCTCAGGCAAGCTATGAATTCAACGTCGCGTCTGGCCTGTTTTGTGTTGTTCATACTGATCGGCTCCAGTGTATTTTCGCTGGTATTTCGGGGAATTAATGGCGATCTGTGGGTCGAGCACCTTTTAACATCGCTACCAGGTGGTACGGCCGGCTTTCTAATCGTCGTCAATCTTCTTTTCTTTTTCCTGGCTTTTTTCCTGGACTTTTTTGAACTCGCTTTCATTTTGGTACCGCTCGTTGGACCGGTTGCAGACAAGCTGGGAATTGACTTGATATGGTTTGGTGTTTTGCTGTCAGTGAATATGCAAACATCCTTCATGCACCCACCGTTTGGTTTTGCGTTGTTCTTCTTGCGCTCGGTTGCACCCAAAGAAGTCAAGACCACCGATATCTACTGGGGGGCCGTACCCTTTGTTCTGATTCAGTTGGTTATGGTTGCACTCATCATTGCTTTCCCCAAACTGATTTCTGTCGACAGCAAAACGGATATGAAAGAACAAATCGAATTAAATATTCAAATGCCGGGGGGCGAATCCGAGTCGGAAACACCCAAGCTTGAATTTAATCTTGATGGCGATAAAGACGGGGGTGGTGATCTCAAGCTCAATATGGGTGAGCCGGATAAAAAATAGTTACTGTCGATATAGGTCGGTTTTTATGATCAAGCCAGATCCCACAAGGATCTGGCTTTTTTTATCATCCTCGCAGG
>CAYUDI010000004.1:19167-20230 GCA_964443585.1 uncultured Bifidobacterium sp. | reverse complement strand
AAAAAAACCCGCTGATGAGGCAGCGGGTTAAGACTAAGTCTAAATGAATCTGTCTACTGGTAATTGCTCATAGGCTGTAATTAGCGGTTGCGGCTTATAAGATAACTTTGGATAGGAAGTTCAGCTACCGAATACCACTGATTCTGGTCTCGTTGGAAACGACGCCATTGATCAAATACTTTTTTGAACCGTGGATTTTTTTGTGATTCTTCGTCAAACACTTCCGTTGCAGCCTTAGAACACGCATCAAGAATTGGTTTTGAAAAACTGCGGAGCTTAACGCCATTTTTCATTAACCTGGCTAATGCTGTTGGATTTCTTGCATCGTACATAGACTGCATCACCACATGTGCTTCATAGGTAGCTACTTCGAGTGCCGCCTGATACTCCTTGGGTAATTTGTCCCACTCTTTTTGATTCACATAAAACGACAACTGCGCACCTGATTCCCACCAACCTGGCGAATAATAAAAAGGGGCTACTTTGTTGAAACCCAGTTTTTCGTCGTCATAGGGGCCTATCCATTCAGCCGCGTCTATAGTGCCTTTTTCTAATGCCGGATAAATGTCGCCACCCGCGATTTGCTGAGGAACTACGCCTAGCCTTTGCATGACCCGACCAGCAAAACCACCTACGCGCATCTTCAAACCATTTAACTCCTGCGGTGTATTAACTTCCTTGCGAAACCAGCCACCCATCTGGCAACCCGTATTCCCACCCATAAAATTAAGAACGCCGAAATCATGGAAAAATTCGCGCATCAATTGACGACCACCACCTTGATCCATCCATGCCGTCTGCTGACGTGACGTGAGGCCAAAAGGGATTGCTGTATCAAAGGCGAAGGTGGCATCCTTACCAAAGTAGTAGTAAGACGCCGAATGACCCATTTCTACTGTACCCGCTTGAACCGCATCGAATACTTGCAGCGCCGGAACTAATTCACCTCCCGGGAAAGTTCGTATGGAAAATTTTCCATCGGTAAGTTGGGCTACTCGTTTAGCTACTATTTCAGCCGCCCCAAAAATAGTATCCAGAGACTTAGGAAAGCTAGAAGCCAAGC
>CAYUDI010000004.1:13287-19157 GCA_964443585.1 uncultured Bifidobacterium sp. | reverse complement strand
CTTTTTGATGAACTCACGACGTTGCATATATGTCCCCCTATACCGAGCCAGATACAAGGTGCAAATCCGCAGCTCGGGATTATTTACGAAAATGCACTGTTTCCATTAAAACATCGACAATTCTAGGGGGTGAACTTAGACGGCAGCAAGGCCGGTGAACGAATTGACAACAGTGTGTTGTTTAGGCGCATTGAGAGAAACATTTCTGCGCTATTAAGCAAACTTTCTTGTGGCTACGACGAAGGTTTTTCTTGGGAATGGAGTGTTGCGAAAGCGCATCGTTTTTAAAAAAACCAAGGCCCTTTAAAAGAAAACATCATGAGAGCCTGCTTTTGCCGATTTTCCCGTGAGTAACCAGCACGTGATTTGATCAATGGGCTCTTTTGTGGAGTATCACATTGGCGAAAAACAAAGCCCGGACGATCAAGGAACGTCCGGGCGATAAAAGCAAAGGTAAAACAAGAAAATCAGGAACCAGCGACAGTCATGCTTTCGATCAAGATCGATCCAGAATTCTTCGTTCCTCGCTCCAGTACGTCGCTACCGATACCAGCAATATTTTTAAACATATCACGCATGTTTCCAGCAATCGTAATTTCTTCGACTGCGTATTGAATTTCTCCATTCTCTACCCAATAACCTGAAGCACCGCGTGAATAATCACCCGTTACATAATTTAAGCCCTGACCCATGAGCTCAGTTACCAGTAAACCCGTATTCATCTTTTTTAGCATCGCGCGAAAATCGTCTGTATCTTTTGTGCGAGTTGAACGAATTTGAAGATTATGGGAACCACCTGCATTGCCTGTCGTCTTCATACCTAGTTTGCGGGCAGAGTACGTCGATAAAAAGTAGCCTTGCAAAATGCCATTACGAACCACATCGCGCCGTTGGGTACGTACACCCTCTTCGTCAAATGGTGATGAACCCACACCACCCAGCAAATGCGGATCCTCAATGATTTGTATATCTGGTCCAAATACGGCTGTACCAAGAGAATCGGTTAAAAAAGTTGATTTTCTGTAGAGAGCACCACCTGAGACTGCCTGCACAAAAGCGCCTAGCAAGCCTATCGCTTGCGGCGCTTCAAACAGTACCGGGCACTTGCGGGTATCCAGTTGACGAGCATGAAGACGCGATAATGCGCGTTCAGCAGCGTAACGGCCTATCGCTTCGGGATTGGCAAGCTTAGTTGGATTTCTGTCAGAGGAATACCAACCATCGCGCTGCATGTTATTGCCCTTGCCGGCAATAGGAGATGCCGATAGCGAATGTCTCGAGTAGGGATAACCCGCGATAAATCCACGCGAATTGGCCAACACAAAATGGGATTGCTGTGCAAATGTATTCGCACCTTCGCTGTTAGTAATGCGCTTATCTACAGCAAATGCAGCAGCTTCGGCTCGCTGTGCCAGTTCGGCGGCCTCAGCCGCCGTAAGCTGCCAAGGATGAAATAACGATAAATCACGAGGGTGAGTCTCAAGAACATCCTGGTCCGGCAAACCTGCACAATCGTCTTCAGCCGTAAAACGCGCAATGTTGTAGGCCGCCTCTACCGTGTCTTTTAACGCTTGGGTAGAAAAATCGGAGGTGCTGGCGTTACCTCGACGAATAGCCTTACCCTCGCCTAAAAAGACGGTTACGCCTATGCCTTTGTCTTTGTTCTGTTCTATGGTCTCGACTTTGCCTTTGCGTACACTCACCGAAAGTCCTTGACCTTCGCTGATCTCCACAACCGCATCCGATCCACCCTTTTCACGCGCAAAACGCAGCACATCGCTCGCGATCTCTTTAAGTTGCTCCTGACTGTGGGTGAAGATGGCATTATTCATAGGGCATTTTCATAATTAAGTATCAAAGCGGGTATCATAGCAGTCGTTGACCATCGACATACGTTGCCCATCATGCCAAATGCAAATCGCGGCTCCGTCGGATTCCAGTCAAGTGAATTCGAGCAGCAATACGAGCGCCCCTCCAAATCACAACTCAAACGCGACATGACCGCCCTGCAGAAGATGGGCGCTGTATTAGTGGCCGCACCTAGCGACCGTGTCAAACGCGTCCCCATGCCGGTGGATGTACTTGAAGCCATCATGGAATGCCAGCAAATTACAGATCATGAGGGTCGGCGCAGACAATTACAGTATGTCGGTAAAAAAATGCGCACTCTCGAAGACTCTGAGGTCGCAGTGATTCAGACCGCCATAGACAGCTGGAACGGCGCTTCTAAATCCGAAACTGCAGCTTTGCATGCCATAGAACGGCAACGCGAACGCTTGCTTGCTGACGACAATGCGCTCACTGCTTTGCGGGAAAAATATCCTGATCTGGACATTCAACATGCGCGTAACTTGATACGCAATGCGCGCAAAGAGCAAGCTGAACAAAAACCACCCAAAGCGTATCGTGAAATTTTTCAACTTTTAAAAAATTTAAAAAAATCTTCAACAACATCAGACGCTGCCGACCCTCTGCAAGAGCATAACGATGATGAAGAAACGTAATCATCCTGACGAGTTACTTATCGGATTAGTATCTATCTCCGATCGCGCTTCCACTGGCGTCTATGAAGACCAAGGGGTGCCCGCCCTTAAAGAATGGTTTACACAGGCACTATCGAGTCCATGGCAAATGCAGACCCGCTTAATTCCCGATGATCAAGCAACGATAGAAAAAACCATTATTGAACTAGTCGATCAGATCGGATGCGATCTGGTACTGACTACCGGCGGCACCGGCCCTGCACGGCGCGATGTCACGCCAGAAGCAACGGTTGCAGTAGGTACCAAGATAATGCCGGGGTTTGGCGAACAAATGCGCCAAATCAGCTTGCGTTTCGTACCTACGGCGATACTATCGCGCCAGGTGGCTGTGATCCGCGAAACCCCAGACCACGCTGCACTAATCATGAACCTGCCAGGCCAACCCAAATCCATACGCGAAACACTAGAAGGGTTACGCGATGAGGCGGGGAAACCGATTGTTGCGGGGATATTTGCCGCCGTTCCCTACTGCATAGATTTAATCGGTGGACCGTATATCGAAACTCACGAAGTTATTTGTAAAGTGTTTCGGCCTAAATCAGCGTTACGAATCAAATAAAGAGCGAATTACTCCTCTTTCATCACCTCCTGTGCTTACTATTCAGTGTAAAGAAAGCTACTCACCATGTCACTATTGGAAAGCGTAGAAATTACCACCGGCGATCATCCTACTGCAGCCGTTATCTGGATGCATGGTCTAGGGGCTGATGGCCGTGATTTTGTGCCCATAGTGCGTGAACTGGATTTATCAGGCTGCCCTGATATTCGATTTGTATTTCCCCATGCAGAGATGATCCCCGTCACGATCAACAATGGCTACGTCATGCGCGCCTGGTACGATATTCTTGGTATGGATTTAGTCAAACGCGAAGATGAAGCTGGCCTTAGAAAATCGCAACAACAGATCGAGCAATTAATCACCCGCGAAGTCGAGCGTGATATTCCTGCCGATCGCATTATCCTGGCTGGATTTTCTCAAGGCTGTGCGATGACTTTGCAAACTGGCCTGCGCTACCCAAAAAAATTAGCTGGCTTACTTTGTCTTTCTGGTTACCTTCCGCTGGCTGATAGCGTCTCAGCAGAACGCAGTAAAGCGAATAGTTCTACCCCCTTGTTCATGGCACACGGCCGCTCTGATACTGTCGTTCACATTAATCGTGCGGAGGCTTCGCGCGATTACCTAAAAAATCTGGGCTACGCTGTGCAATGGAAAGACTACCCCATGCCGCACTCCGTATGCGAAGAAGAAATCGATGATATAGGGCATGTCATAAAAGAGTGGCTTACCACCTAATCTGATCTGCTGCATTTTTCATTCGAGTATTGATTGATAGACAGACCATGTAACGACTATGCTGGTGCACGGCAAAGTTTTTTCAGCACCACACGATGATCATTTATGCTTTGCTCTCGCTACGAAAAAATAAAAACATATGTCACGACTTCATCATGAGTCACACCGCATGCACCGAATTAATTGGCTGCGTGCTGCCGTATTGGGTGCGAATGACGGCATTATTTCTACTGCCAGTTTAATACTCGGTGTAGCCGCATCTGATGCCAGTCATCATGCCATTCTGATTGCGGGTTTAGCCGGGCTTATTGCTGGAGCAATGTCTATGGCTGCTGGTGAATACGTTTCCGTGCAAGCGCAGTCAGATACTGAGCAAGCAGATATAGCACGCGAACGACAAGAGCTTGAGCAAGACCCTGCTGCTGAACACAGAGAACTCACTGCTATTTATGTCAGCCGTGGCTTAAAACATGATCTGGCCAGCGAAGTCGCTGCGCAGCTAAGCGCACATGATGCTCTGGCTACGCATGCTCGCGAAGAATTAGGCATCACCGACTTAGGTACGGCACAGCCAATACAAGCGGCATGGACATCAGCACTTAGTTTCGCCAGCGGTGCACTACTTCCTTTGATTGTTGCCGTTGTTACGCCCACCGCTTTTTTACAGTCGCTTGTTGCTGTGAGCTCATTAGTTGGCCTCATAATACTGGGCGGTTTGGCTTCGCGTGCTGGTGGTGCTTCCATGGTGCGGGGTAGTTTGCGAGTAGCTTTCTGGGGGGTAGCAGCAATGGCAGCTACCAGCCTGATAGGCTGGGTATTTGGTACGGCCGTTTAGCCGCCTGGTGCAGTAGCTTTTTAACTTCGCGGCTAATCGACTCTTTGCACTACGTTTAACTCATTATCATGGCTCTTAATTCTCCAACCTTTAGCGTACTGTTTCTATGCATGGGAAATATCTGCCGCAGTCCTACGGCACATGGTGTATTTCGCCATCTGGTAAGTGAACAGGGCTTAAGCCAACAAATCCTCACTTCATCGGCCGGCACCCATAATTACCATCCTGGTGAGCCACCGGATATTCGAAGTCAAAAGCATGCGCGTGTACGTGGGTATGATTTGTCTGACTTAAGAGCAAGGCAAATTTCTATTCGTGATTTCGAACAACACGATCTGCTGTTGGCGATGGATTGGGATAATCTGGCCTTGGCTCAAGAGTCTTGTCCGCCTGAGCATCAGCGCAAGCTGCGTCGACTGACTGAATTCTGCACTCAACATCAAGCGACTGTCGTCCCCGATCCCTATTACGATGGTGACGCCGGTTTTGAACATGTGCTTGACCTGGTTGAAGATGCATGCAATGGTTTGTTAGAACATGTACGGCAGCGTCTGCGTGCCAATGTGCCCAAACACTCGGGAGATTCCCTATGACTAAGTCCAAGCTAACACTGATCTTGACTCTGCTTTTTATCATTGGTGTCGCGCTGGGAGCACTGACAGTGACCGGTAAGCTTCACTGGGGAGAAGAATCAACGTCTGGCTTTCAAAAGAAAGGTGTGCTGACCGTCATTTGTGAAGTCGAAGTCAGTCGCCCAATCAATGGTCTTGGTCAGCCTTTCGAAGTCGAGTCTATGACTATGCCAGCCGAGTTTAATCTCGATGAGAAAACTGGCTGGTACCCAGGTGAATTCACTATTTCTGAAAACCGCAAAGGTAGCCTCACTATTCAAGGGCCTGTTCTTGAGATATCACGTCCGGCTATGTTTAAAAAATATGGATTTGCCGTATTGGGTGACCACGCCACCCTGGACCGAACCAATGGCAGTTTCAAACAGTGGGTAGATCTTGACGGTGGAAAACGTCTTGACCTGATTACCGGAAGCTGCAGGCGCACCACAAACGCTCCCTTCTGAAAACATGTCACATGCAATGCTCTCGCATCATTCAAAAGCTATCGTGATTGGTTAAATTACAGTAAACGAGAGCATTACTTTCCAGCGCTAGTATCGGGATCGCTGTGCCCGCATTGCGTTTTT
>CAYUDI010000004.1:11315-13277 GCA_964443585.1 uncultured Bifidobacterium sp. | reverse complement strand
GACTTAGCGCTCCCCTACCAAAAACTATCCAGATTTTTGCATGTGTCTTTCGTGATGACTCTTCCAACTACCACCGCCACAACAGAAAACCGACCGCTAATCATTGCACTGACAGGTACCTTGTCACTGGCTGTTGCCATGGGTATAGGACGTTTTGCATTCACGCCGCTCATGCCCATGATGTTGCACGATCACCTGCTAGACCTGTCCAGTGCAAGCTGGCTGGCCAGTGCAAATTATGTCGGCTACTTGTTGGGTGCTTTACTGTGCTCGTTACAACCCACCCTATGGACGAAACGTGGCTGGTCACCGCTACCTAGTCCACTCATGGTGCGCGGCGGGCTGGCACTGACCTGTGTATTCACTGCAATGATGGCCATTGATGAACCCGCTGCATGGCCTTGGTTACGTTTTCTCGCCGGTCTGGTTACGGCCGTGGCTTTCGTATTTACCTCCAGCTGGTGTTTGGGTCACCTGTCACGACTAAAAGCACCTGCTGCGGGTGGAATTGTCTATGCCGGACCGGGTGTAGGCATTGCCATCAGTGGTTTGTTAGCCAGCCTGATGGTGCAGCTGGAATGGCACTCACACCATGGCTGGTTGGCATTTGGATTATTGGCTGCGGTGATGACAGCTATTGTTTGGCCTGCTTATGGGCATCCTGATGCTGAATTAGCGCTAGGCTCGGGATCAAAAGAAATAATCAGCACGAGTGGTAGTGTCACCGAAAAAATCGCCTTAACCGTTGCCTATGGATTTGCAGGTTTTGGCTACATCATTACGGCCACTTTCCTGCCCGTCATAGCCCGCACGGCGTTACCCGACTCGGCATGGCCAGATCTCTTCTGGCCACTGCTAGGCATAGGCGTTGCCATCGGCGCATTGATTGCCTCCCGCATACCCACTCGCATAGATCAACGTTTGCTTTTGGTGGGTTGCTATCTGATGCAAGCCAGCGGCATCGCACTAAGTAACTTGATTCCCACTTTGTCAGGCTTTGCCATAGGCTCGTTACTGGTTGGCTTACCTTTTACTGCGATTACTTTTTTCGCAGTGCAGGTAGGTCGTCGCTTACATCCCCAAGCACCCTCGGCCATTATCGGCTTGCTGTCGGCGTCATTTGGATTGTGTCAAATTGGCGGCCCGCCACTAGCTGCGGTGTTGATTGCCCATGCGCCATCGACTGCGGCTGGCTTTTCATGGTCACTGCATGTTGCCGCTTCAACGCTGGTGGTCGGAGCAGGCATTTACTATTGGATGGTCAAGGCATTTCCAGCCGAGCAGGCCACTGCGGCAGTCATTACCCGCCGCAGCTAGCGCGCAGCAGGTGGATCGCTGTACAACACAGTGATGCTTATGCGCCGATTGCGTGGATCATTGACATCCTTAGGATTAAACGGCGCCGTATCAGCAACCCCTTCAATTCGCTCAAAACGCGATGAGGGCATACCTGCTTTTTCCAGCATTCGACGAGTTGCTTCAGCGCGCTCTATGGACAAAGACCAATTGGTACGTTCACTACCCTCTGGAAAAGGTGAACTGTCCGTATGACCTTTAACAGACAATTTGTTGGGCATAGCTGCCACTGATTTTGCCACTTCACTAATTAATGCCGCTGCGCGCGGACTCATGCTGGCATTACCACTGCCAAACATAGAGAAATTCGCCTTGTCGATAATCTCTACCCTCAAACCATCGCGTTCCCGAATTACATTCACCTGATTCTGCAAATCCGACAACTGCGGATTTTTCGACAGATTTTCTTTGATGTCCTGTTCCAGCTTATCGAGTTTTTCGCGTTTAGCTTGCTCGGCGATCTGTTGTTTCATTTGTTCGGAGATATTCTCTCCGTACTTAGAAACCTTGGGATTATCTTTCTCAGATGGGCCTTGATCTTCGCCGGGGCCAGCTTCGGTGCGAGGAGTCGGCCGCTCTATTAACTGAGTTTGCGTTGGAGGGCCA
>CAYUDI010000004.1:0-11305 GCA_964443585.1 uncultured Bifidobacterium sp. | reverse complement strand
CCTCAGGATCAACGACCGATGAACCGCCCAACATGCCATTGGAGCCTGCCGCCTCGCCCAGCGCTGGCTCACGCCGGGTAGAGGGTTGAAAATACTCTGCAATACCTTGACGCGCGTCCTGATCGGTTGAACCCAAGAGCCACATGAGCAGGAAAAAAGCCATCATCGCCGTCATCATGTCAGCAAGTGCAATTTTCCACGCTCCGCCGTGTGCTCCGGCATGGCCCTCGTCGACTACCTTCTTCCACTTGATGATGGGTTCAACTGGAACCGCTTCAACTTCAGCGCCATTTTCATCCGTTTTTGGGTCAGCATCAGCCATGGTGATCAGTTTTTAGTACAGTGAAAATGAGATATCGACAGAACCGCCGCCTACTAGAGCAAGACTAATTAATTACTTTTCAGAAATATAAGCCAAACTGGAACGGGTGTCGACCACCCGGCCCATTTAGCGGCTTAGCCCATCTCGAAATTAGCCATACCTTCGAGCGCCTTAACCATGGCGGAATGGTCCCAGCCTTTGCCGCCATGCGCCACACACGATGAAAACAGCTGCTGCGCATTGGCCGTATTCGGCAGCGAAAGACCCAGGCTGCGCGCGGCTGATAACGCAAGGTTGAGATCCTTTTGATGCAATTCGATGCGAAAACCGGGGTCGAAGGTGCGCTTAATCATACGCTCGCCATGTACTTCAAGAATGCGCGAGGACGCAAAACCGCCCATCAATGCCTGCCTGACCTTTGCAGGATCAGCGCCTGCACGAGCCGCAAACAGTAAAGCCTCGGCAACTGCCTCAATATTCAACGCCACAATGATTTGGTTGGCTACCTTGGCCGTTTGACCATCGCCATGACCACCGACATGGGTAATGTTTTTCCCCATGAGTTCAAACAAAGGCTTAACACGCTCAAAGCCAGAAGGTGTACCACCCACCATGATCGTGAGAGCCGCATTTTTAGCACCGACCTCGCCTCCCGATACCGGAGCATCGACGTAATCTACTCCCAGCGCTTCTATACGCTGCGCAAAATCTTTCGTAGCAATCGGCGAGATGGAGCTCATGTCCACCACAGCTTTGCCCTTCGCTAGACCTTGTGCGACACCTTTATCACCAAACAGAACCAGATCAACATCGGGTGTGTCAGGCAGCATCAAAAATAGGATATCCGCCTGTTGCGCTACCTCCATAGCATTGGCGCAGGTAACAGCACCGTCCTGCTTCAGATAATCTGGAGTAGCACTGCGTGTGTGCGTAAATAACTGATGGCCAGCCTTCAGCAGATGGTGTGCCATGGGGCCACCCATAATGCCTAGGCCTATGAAACCAAGTTTTTGTTTGTTTGAGCTCATGTGTGTATCTCGGTTGAAGAAATTGATCAGATATGAAAGTCGCTAGACTAGAAAGTCGAGCAGCATTAGGTAGATTATGTCATGCCGAAATCAGCGACTGGAAATCAGAAAATCTATACCCGTGTTTTTCAGCTGTGTGTGCACGCCTAGTATTAACCCTAACCTGCAACCCGCAGTGTATGTGCTGTCAAGTAGTAACCGCTGCACTGAACTACCTCACACCGCCTCGTGTAGTTGATTGAGCAAATGCCTGATTAGTAAGTGAACCTTATCTAAAGTAATGAAAGTTATGACCGCCTCATGACATGAGCGCTGTAACTACATCATCCATGCTTTAGGAGAGGCAAATGCACACTTTCGTCGTCGGCAACAGCCTTGAAGTACTTGGTCCGGTTCTGCAAGCGATACGCAACAAGAATTACCAACGCCTTCGACCTGCTATTTCCAAAGCAAAAAGCAATGTGATTTTTCTACGCTTGCTACAACGTTAGGTATTCCGTTTGTCATTAAACCAACCAATCGTGCTGGCTCGGAAGGCGTAAAAATTATTAGCTCTGCAGCTGGACTGGAGAAGGCTATCCTAAACAATGCTAACTACCAATTCACTCCACTGTTAGCGCAAAAATATATCGCTGGTAAAGATATCGATATCAGCCTCTTAGCCGTTCATGGTCACGTTAAGGTCGTCGCCGTGCAGCAGGTGAGTGGATCGGTCATAGAGTTTTTATCTCAGCCATTCCTAGAAGTTATGGCATCCACACTTTGCAAATCCAGCAGCTACGAAGGTGTGATGCATATTGATGCGCGCATCGATGAACTCAGCGGAAAAATTTATCTGATTGAATCGACTCCACGTTACTGGGCATCGCTCAGCGCAGCGCTCTGGTGTGGCGTGAATTTTGTGCAGGAGAGCCTCAAGTACATCACTATTACTCACGGCCATGAAAATACAAACCGGTTGGTCGGAGCACGCGCTTACACACGTTACCCACTCCTGCGACCCGGAGGTTTGCGATGCTTAGCGCTCGATCGCGGTTTGCGTGGCAGTCTGGTGCGGCTCTCAGTCATCGATCCCTGGAAAATATCCCGATTAATTTTTGGCCTATCTAAGCAACTGCTGCGGCACGTGCAAACTACCCTTCCTCACATAAAACAACACTAAATACCCCAAGCGCTGGTTTACTTGTTTCCAAATGTAATGGGTCGTTCCAGAAATTATTCCCTCCGCTATGGTTGAGTGGCAAACCAACCCTGCCATAAACGGAGGCATCATGAATACCAAAAACATTGCATCTACCCTAAGCAGTTTAATTCTCACTCTGTTTAGCGGACTTCCATTGCTCGCCTATGCGCAAGCTCAGGAAATGGCACGCGTGCTTTCAAGTACTCCCGTGGTGACTCAAGTAAGCCAACCAAGGCAAGTGTGCGGTGAAACTCACGTCATTACCGCCGCCCCCAAATCCGGCGCTGGCGCATTGATGGGCGCTATCGCTGGTGGCGCCATCGGTAACAGCATAGGCGGCGGCTCAGGCCGTGCCCTGGCTACAGCGGCCGGTGTTATTGGTGGTGCTATTTTTGGCGATAGCATTGAAGCCGCACCTGCACCGCTACGACAACCAATGACTAGCTGCACAACGCAAATAAGCTATGAAAATCGAGTGACTGCTTACAACGTAGTTTATGAGTATGGTGGTAAGCAATACAACATTCAACTTCCTAATGATCCCGGGCCTTATTTGCCGGTGAACGTCACCCCAGCCATACTCGCTGCACCCCCCGCGCCCAGCACCACTATCACGACTGCTCCACCTACAGTCACTGCACCGAGCTACGTAACACCGACCTTTGTAACGCCAACCTATGTAACACCAGCTTATGTCACACCTGTGTATGTAGCACCGATATATACGCAACCCATGTACGCTACTCCCGCATACCGCACACCGCGATTTTCTACACCGGGCGTATCTTTTCACTTTGGACATCATGGCCATCATGGCCATCGCCATGGACACCCTCACGATCACTGGCGCTGGCAATAAGGCGGGCCTCGTAGCAGCTGCTTAGTCGGCCTCAAGAACCCGTATACTCGGCGTACAAACCTTTAACCTCTGAAATAAGATCGCTTAACGGGCGACTAATCTTTGAGCGTAGCTGAGTCTATACAGCCTAATCATGAAAAAAATAAAAACTATTGGTGTTATTGGCGCTGGTTCTATGGGTATGGCCATCGCCTTGAATCTGCAACAAAAAGGATATGGCATCGTTATTCGCGATATCCGTTCTGACGTAGAAGACACGGCCAAGGATCACGGCTTGGTCGTTGCAAATAGCCCTGCTGAGCTGGCTGCAAAATCCGACTTTATTGTCGTCATTGTTGTCAACGCCGCACAAGTACATCAGGTGCTTTTTGGCATGGAGGGTGTGTCACAGATAGCCCCCGAAAGTAAAACCATCATGATCTCGTCTACCATCGCGCCAGACGATACTGAAATCATTAGTAAGCAATTAATCAATCATGGATTTTCAGTACTGGATGCACCCGTATCTGGGGGCCCCGTTCGAGCCAGAGACGGCACCATGAGCTTGATGCTTGCAGGTGAAGAGAGCGTAATAGCTCATCATGGCGATGTGCTGCAAGCCATGTCTGACCGCATTTTTCGACTAGGGTCCCGCTTGGGTGACGGCGCTCGCTATAAATTAATTAACAACCTGGTGGCCGGAATAAATCTGGTAGCAGCATCCGAGGCAGTGGCGCTGGCCAAACATATGGGTTTAGATACAGAAAAAATGGTGGCGTTAATGAGCGCCTCCAGCGGCCAGTCGATGATGTTAGATGATCGCTTACCTCGCGCCCTGGCAAACGATTACGCACCGCGCGCCTATGCCTACATTCTGACTAAAGACGTAGCGTTGGGATTACGCATGGCAGAATCTGCTGGTGTGGATTCGCCTATGGCGGCACACGCACTGGAAATTTTCAAGGCCACACTCGCACACGGATTTGACGAACTCGATGATTCTGCAGTGCTGAAAACTCTACTCGACTAAAATACATCCTGACCCGCCCGACAAATTGCCCGCTAATCCACCCTCGGGCACAGAACGATTTTGATGTTGTATATAAAACGATAACAATACAGGAGACAAACATGGAAAGACGTAAATTCATTAAGACCGCCGGCAGCGCTGCTGCTGTCGCACTCGCGGCACCAGTGATAGCGGCAGAAAATCTACCCACACTTAACTGGCGGCTTGCGTCAAGCTTTCCAAAATCCCTGGACACCTTGTATGGCGGAGTCGAATTTTTCGCTAAGCGAGTAGGTGAGCTCACTGGGGGTAAGTTCAACATACGTACCTTTCCTGCGGGTGAACTGGTACCTGGCTTGCAAGTGCTCGATGCTGTTCAAAATGGCACCGTCGAAATGGGCCACACCGCACTGTATTTTTATTTTGGCAAAGATGCTGCGTTTACGTTTGAAACCTGCGGTCCCTTTGGCCTCAGCTCACGTCAGCAAACCGCGTGGTATCACGCAGGCGGTGGCCGCGAGTTGTATCAAGACTTCTTAAAATCCTACGGTATCAGCAGCAGTCTGCCGTGTGGTAATACCGGCTGTCAGATGGGTGGCTGGTTCCGCAAAGAGATTAAAGGTGTGGAAGATCTCAACGGCCTGAAAATGCGCGTTGGCGGTTTCGCAGGTCGTATTTTGCAAAAGCTCGGCGTCGTTCCTCAGCAAATTGCTGCTGGCGATATTTACCCTGCACTGGAAAAAGGCACGATCGATGCGGCCGAATTCGTGGGACCGTATGATGATGAAAAACTGGGCTTTGATCGCGTGGCGCCTTACTACTACACACCAGGCTGGTGGGAAACGGGATCACATTTATCGGTGATTACCGGTACCAAACAATGGGAAAGCCTGCCCGCACAATATAAAGCGGCGGTCACTGCTGCATCCTATGAAGCACATGTGCATGTACAAGCTAATTACGACATGAATAATCCACAGGCACTCGCGCGCCTATTAAAGCGTGGCGTAAAATTGCGCGCCTTCCCGCAGAGTGTGATGGATGCATCGTTTAAAGCCGCTAAAGAAGTCATGGATGCGGAAGCCGCAAAAAATGCGAACTTCAAAAAAATCTACGAGCACTATAAAAAATTTCAGGTACAACAAAATCAGTGGTACTCCGTTGCAGAATCACGCATGCAAAATTATCTCATTAGCGCCACTACAGGCGGCAATAAAAGCTAGTTACATAAGCATACAAATGCATGACGCTCAGGCCCGGAAATTCATTGGATATTTACCGGGCCTGAGTATTTTTTGATACTCTTACTTTTACGGAAAAACAAATGCGCCTTAAAGGAAAAATAGCGCTAGTGACTGCAGCGGGCCAAGGCATAGGCTATGCAAGCGTCATGGCCATGGCAAATGAAGGAGCAACCGTCTGGGCAACCGATATCAATCCCGCTTTGCTCGAGCGCTTTAAAGATCATGCAAACATACACACCCATGTATTGGATGTGATGGACAAAACAGCGATCAATGCATTCGCAAAAAAAATTCCTGCGATCGATGTATTGTTTAATTGTGCCGGCTATGTACACGCAGGTACGGTACTTGAAGCTACGGATGATGACTGGGATTTTGCCTTTGATTTGAATGTGCGCTCGCAATTTTGGATGATTCAAGCCACCCTGCCCGGGATGCTGGCGAAAAAAAGTGGCAGCATCATCAATATGGCCAGCATTGCCTCAAGCCTGCGTGGCTTACCCAATCGCTTTGTGTATGGTGCAACCAAAGCCGCTGTGGTTGGGCTGACTAAAGCAGTCGCTGCTGATTATGTAACGCAAGGTATTCGCTGTAATGCTGTATGCCCTGGCACGGTCGACACACCCTCACTGGGCGATCGCATCAATGCCTACGCTGACCCTGTAGAAGCACGAAAGCAATTCATCGCGCGCCAACCTATGGGCCGTTTAGCTACCGCTGAAGAAATTGCGCCCGTCGTCGTTTTTCTTGCATCGAGCGATTCGACCTTTAGTACTGGCAACACCTATTCAGTTGATGGTGGCATGACGATTTGATGGTTGCTGCTGTAATTTGAATACAAAAAAAAGAGCTGAAGGAAGCTCATTCCGCTCAGCTCTTTTTTTACAGCTCTGTTTCTATCCAGCGTTTATTTCCACAATGCGCACTTGGTCTCTGCTTTAGTGACAAAAGCCTGCTCACCAGGAATGACTTGAACCTGCTTGTAGTAATCCCACTCACCCTTAGACTCTGCAGGTGATTTCACTTGCATCAAAAACATATCATGCACCATGCGTCCATCCGGACGAACCACACCGTTTTTGGTGAAGAAGTCGCTGATTTTTGTCGACTTCATTTTTGCCATGACCTTATCGCCATCATCCGAACCAATAGCTTTAACCGCATTCAGGTAAAAAGTCGCTGCTGAGTAATCAGCGGCATGCACCATGGAGGGTGCCTTTTTGTTTTTAGCCATGAATTTTTTAGACCAGGCACGCGTCTCATCATTTTGATCCCAGTACCAACCATCCGTTAGATACATGCCTTGCGTAACACCCAAGCCCAGAGCATGAATATCATTTACAAATACAAGCATGCCAGCCATCTTCATTTTTTTCATCAGGCCAAATTCATTGGCTGCTTTAATGGAATTAACTGTATCGCCACCAGCATTCGCCAAACCCAGAACTTGTGCCTTGGAAGCTTGTGCCTGCAACAGAAAGGATGAAAAATCCGAGGTGGCTAATGGATGACGCACCGAACCTAAAACTCGACCGCCACCCGCCTTTACGACATCAGATGCATCTTTTTCCAGTGATATTCCAAACACATAATCCGCAGTTAAAAAGAACCAATCTTTATCACCTTGCTTAACTAATGCGCCACTTGTACCGCGCGATAAAGAAACCGTATCGTAGGCGTAGTGAATCGTGTAAGGAGTACATTCTTCGTTCGTCAGCCTGGAAGTACCCGCTCCAATAGCGATAAACGGCTTTTTCTTTTCTGCGGCCACTTTGGCCATAGCCAGTGCCGTAGCTGAATTCGATCCACCGATCAGCATATCTAAGCCTTGCTGGTCAAACCATTCGCGCGCCTTACTCGCGGCAATATCTGCCTTGTTTTGGTGGTCAGCAGATAAAAATTCAATTTTCTTGCCATTCAGCGTACCGCCGAATTCTGCAATTGCCATCTTGATGGCTTCTGCACCCGCCGGGCCGTCGACGTCGGCGTAAACACCTGACATATCAGTAATGAAACCAATTTTGATAGTGTCATTAGAAATCTGTGCCATAGCACCCTGAGCCGCTACCAACATGGCAACACCCAACAGGCTGCTCAGCATGAATTTAATTTGTTTATACAAGTCCAGCTCCTCATTATTGAAATTGAAATTTCTTCGGCTACGAACCTGTTTCAGTGCATGAAATGCAGGGTTTATCGCTCACCCATAAGTGTACAGCCAACTTGATTGAGCGAGTTTTTAACATGACCAGTTCAGCCAAGGTCACTACAAAGATTAATTTCAGAACTCATTGGTCAATAGTTTGTATTTTTGTATCGTTACTTTTGGTATCTTTTTTTAAAATCTTGGTTAAAATTTGTAGGTATAGTCAGCAACAACTCGGTGGGAGGGACACCGTTGCAAGAAAATAAATTAACTACCGGTACTGCACGAAACACATTGGGGCTAGGTGTGCAGTTATGGCTTGCTGGTACCCTTGCTACTCTCTCGATTTTATGGATTACGATCATCACAGAACTTGATCGTGATCATGAACTGCTTATTAGAAAAGGTGAATTAGAAGCAGCATCACTTGCCAACAATTATGCGCAACAGATTAATTATCTCTTCCTTCAGATTGATCAGCTATCGCTCTTAATGGCGGCTGTAGCAGATACGTCTAGCCCTGAAAAATCACTGCAAAAACTCTTTGATTCTCTCCCAACAGAAAGTCAAATCAACCCTATTTATGTTGATGAACATGGCATAGTTCGTAGTGCTCGCGGCAGCCTGGCCCTGAAGACGGATGTATCCAAAGACCCTTTTTTTATTGGACATCGTGACTCTGAATCCCTAAAACTAAAAATTCAGAAGTCTGCCAAAAGCTTCGGACGTCTTTCAGGAAAAACCGTCATACGCTTTAGTCGCCGAATCCTCAAAAAAGATGGTCAGTTTGCCGGGGTAATTTCTATCGGGCTGATCAAAGATGAACTAACTAACTTTATCGCTAGCGGTTCATTACATTCAAATGATGTTGTAGGTTTAAAATTTAGTAATGGTGAATGGCTTAGCTATGAGGTGATTAATCAGAAAGAGCAAAAACCACCTACTTTTTCGCCGATGAAAATTGGAGCAAGTCTTAACCTCGAATCGACTATATTAGTCAACTCACTACCCAGCACTTACAGCACAGTGAGCCTGAGCCATTATCCACTGCTCGCGTTCGTTAGTATTACGCATGATAGTCTGATGGCACCCTACGAAGAAACTGAGCGCGCCTACAAATTAACTTTATCCACCGGTACCATATTGATTTTACTGGCTGGCACTTTAGGCATTTTGTTTCAACTACGACGTGACCAACAAACACATTACGCCGAAGGCATACAAAATACCTTTCGTCTTGCAGTTGATGGCGCTCACGAAGAACTGTACATGCTGTCTCAATTTCACGATCCTGCTACCGGACAGGTTGACTTTAGAATTGAAGATTGTAATGGCCAAGCATCTCGATTATCTAAACTAAATCGTTCAGATTTGATTGGTAGTCCTATCAGCCAACGAATGAGTGATAAAACATTTGATTTTTCGCGTTTGTTTTTACTTGGCGCAATGGCGAATGGTTTCGCTGAAACTGAAATAAAATTTTATCGAAGCGGAATTAATCAGGAACGCTGGTACCACTGCCGTGCAGTACGTGCAGATCTGGGCTTAGCCGTTACATTGCGTGATATTCACGAAGTTAAGGAAAAAGAAAAACAATTGCAAGCTCTTGCGATGACAGATTCGCTGACTGAATTACCCAATCGTCATTGGATGAATCAAGAACTTCCCCAGATCATCAACGCAGCATCTGCCGCACATAAAAAATTTGGCGTAATGTTCATAGACCTTGATAATTTTAAAAATATTAATGACACATTAGGGCATCAGGAAGGTGATCGATGTTTGATTGATATAGCCAAGGCATTGCGCACATCCGTACGCAAACATGATCATGTGATCAGGCTAGGTGGTGACGAATTTATGGTTTTGTTGTCCTCACTAGACGACACAGTAGTTTTAGCAGAAATTGCTACACATATTCTAATCAGCATTCGTACTGCCGGCGAAGGAAGTGCATGGTCAACCATGCGTACACGAGCATCCATAGGTGGTGCAGTTTTCCCTGACGATGCGGCGAATCCCGAATCTCTGATACAAGCCGCTGATATTGCTATGTACGAAGCAAAACGCTCCGGTAAAGATCGCTTTGCTCGGTATACGCAAACTATGCACGACCATTTGAGTGACAGGCTTACATTAGAAACTGCCTTGGCCCAAGCCGTTCCAAATAATCAGCTTATGCTGTACCTGCAGCCACGTGTGGATGCTTATACCGGTTATTTATGTGGATTCGAAGCTTTGCTGCGATGGCACCATCCCTTGATGGGCTTGATATCGCCAGATCGTTTCATTCCGCTAGCGGAAGAAACAGCATTGATTATTGAGATTGGCAATTGGGTTGCCAACAGCACTTGCGAACTCATTGCACGATGGAGAAACGAAGGCAAATCTATTCAACCCATCTCTATCAATGTCTCGGCCAAACAGCTAAAAGACAGCTCATTTCGTAGAGCGCTTGAAAAAAGCATGCAACGACACGGCATATCGTCATCCGAGATCGCTATTGAACTAACGGAGTCTGCCATGATTGGTGACGATAAAATTACTCAATCAGAGTTACGTATGCTAGAGGGTATGGGAATCAAGCTAATGATTGATGATTTTGGGACGGGCTACTCATCCCTCTCGCATTTGCAAAAGCTGAATGTAGATGTACTAAAGATTGATAAATCGTTTGTGCATGCACTGACATCCGCTGATCAAAGTGAGCCGCTATGCCAAGCGATGATACAGATTAGTAAAACCTTGGGAATGGCCGTGGTAGCCGAGGGTGTAGAAACTCAAGATCAATTACAAGCTCTGCAGTCTATGGGATGCGATGAAATACAAGGCTTTTTAATTTCAGAGCCTCTGCCCGTATCAGAAGCAGAAAAATTCTTGAAGCATGGTCGTTTCTTTAATCCTATTGTCGATCTAATCCAACGCAATGCGGCGTAATAAAAACGCAAAAACATTTAATTCAATAATTGTCTGTGACTCTCAATAGCATCGCGCACTATGGGGCTTAACCCATCCGCAGTTTTCTGATCAATGCTTTCTAAAATAGCGTGACGCATGCGTGGCGCCCAAAACCGTTTAATATGCGTCGCGATATCTTCTACTGCCTGCTTGCGATCTGGCATGCTCTCAAAAAATTCGCCGATCTGATTCGCCATACCAATCAGGTTATTCACGTCCATGGTCGCACCTTTTTATACTTGGTTTGATAGATCATTTCTATCTAATCGGTCTGCATGCGTGTACACCACATAACTTTGGTCACGCATAAAACCCATTAGTGTCACACCAGCATGATCAGCTAATTCGACTGCAAAACTAGTTGGGGCAGAAATAGCCGCTACAACACCAATATTCATAATGGCTGCTTTTTGGACCATCTCGTAGCTGGCACGACTGGTAATCAATAATACACCTGTAGAAAAATCGTGCTTCTGTTTTGCCAGTGCACCGATTAATTTATCGAGCGCATTATGACGCCCCACATCTTCACGTACTAATTCAACCTGTCCCTGCGCATTCATCCAGGCAGCTGCAT
>CAYUDI010000003.1:0-30396 GCA_964443585.1 uncultured Bifidobacterium sp. | reverse complement strand
CGTGGCTATCCATGCACAGTGGCGCTGGCGATTTCGCCGATCTGGCGCAAGAAATGCGTATCCATCTCTGCCGTGAAGCGAGCCGCGTCTGGCGAACCAAGAACCAATAAGCCAAAACTTGTTGCCGCACCTATCGCGCGAAGCGGAATTAACGCAATCGACTTTATAGAGTCAGGGTTGGTTAGCCACGCAACACCAGGCTTAGCTGCTGATAAGCCGCAATAAGGAGTTGCTTGTTGAGAGGCGAGTGTTTTTGCTGCTTCCAGATCAGGCGCTTCATGCCACGATGCAGGCAGTGCGATTGATGAATCCCATACACGCAGACTGGCAGTAGGCACATTAAAGACGCCCCGAAGGCTGTCCAGCAAAGCCTCAGGTTGTTGCTCTGATCGCGTAGCGAGAAGTTTCAACGTCCATTGATGAATCTTTACCATGATGTTGTCGTTATCTTTGGCAAAGCGCGATTGATTGACTAGCTGAAGTTCTAGGTTACGAATTTTTTCACGTAGTACTTCGACTTGTCTCTCTTGTAGTGACACAGTGCGTCCACCGAGTGCGGTGGTTAGCTTAAAGCTGGCGATCAGGTCGGGGTGATCTTCAAAAAAATTGGGATGATCTTCTAAGTACAGCGCAACGGAGTGGGCGTCAGGGGAAACAGTCATGATGGGGCAGTCAGTAGTCATCGGAAAGTCAGGAATTCCTGAATTGTAGCCGGGTATGAAAAAGGAGCGTGAATATAAAAAAGGGCACCCTAAGGTGCCCACAAAACTACAGAGGAGATTAAACGACTAAAAAATCCAGCGAATCAGTTAACGCGCTAAACAGAATTTAGGTTGCGCACCTTTAAAAGGTCAGCACTAAACTCCTTAAGCCCGCTTTGTGCCCAGATCAAAAAATGTGGCGTATACCCAGGTTAAATGCTTTGTCGCCGCTACCAGTCTCAGAGTTATTGCCCACCCTGAGGCCAATACCTGTGTCATTGTTAATACGACCCCATGCAGCGTAGAGATTTGTTCGCTTGGAAATGGTGTACGTATAACCTAGAGCTACCTGGTTCGCATTGCCTGCGGTGCCGGTGCCTCCATCTTTGTAGATGTACGAAGCGATGAAAGTATGTTTATTGAAAGGTATTTGGGCGCCAATTAGGTAATCTTGGCTTTTGAAACGTCCTACGGTGGTTTCATTATTGTCAGTTACAGCAGCAAAAAGTTTGGCAACTTTTACATCCCAGTTAGCGGCCAGCATGTAGTTGGTTGCATCATCAGTGTTCGTTGCATTTTTTCAGGTAACCCAACCTGACATTGACAGGACTTGAGCTATAGCCCACGAATGCACCGAGTTGCTGACTTTTACCAATGCCACCTGCCACCTCTCCAAAGCCATATGCCACTTCACCACTAAAACCACCTCCAAACACAGGTGAGGTGTATTTCACCGTATCGTTCATGCGGATGTTTGAGCCGGGCATCAGCATGTTTTGCGCTGCACCCGCCATACCTGCAGCAAAGGGGTCGCCCACTAGCATGGTCAAGAAGTAGGGAGTGTATTGGCGGCCAAGAGTCAGGGTACCCATATCGCTTTGAAGGCCTACAAAGCTTTGGCGTGCAAAGCCTGTACCAAGGTTTGGTGGAGTAGCAGCAGGCTGATTAAATCCACCTTGGTCGGCTGCTATGCCTGTTTCTAGTACAAATAGCGCTTTCATGTTGTTGCCCAGGTCTTCGGTACCTCTAAAGCCTATACGTGTACCGGATTGAGCGCCGCTGGTGAGCTTTGACACATTACCTGCAGAACCACCGCGCTCCTGCACAAATCCCATATCCACAATTCCGTAAAGCTCTACTGATTGTGCCTGTGCGGCACTAACAAACACGCCAGCTAAAGCCAGCGCAATTAGTGATTTTTTCATTTTTGTATCCCCATATCGAAGTTTTGTTGAGAATCCGCTCGGGTCGGATATGGGAAACAATAATTTCTAAAATGAAAACATCTCTATCTTCGGTGATCTTGCAAAAAACCTTTAGGACAAAAAGAGACTTACGTCGCAACCCTGTTGTTTTATTGGCACTAACCGCCGTTGACTCTACCCCTCCTCAAAGCGCAAAGTTCAGTTCTTATTTTGATAACACCAGAACGACGCGTTCACACCGTCTCAATCTCAAAAGAGATGGGTGTGGGTTCATTTATCAGACATGCGCATCCACGAGTTTTTCGTGCGCGCTTATCGAGGTTTTTTTAGGGGCAGCCCTTTATCATCCATGGCCAATCGAGAGGAATTACTCATCATCCGAGCCGCACGCGCAGGCAAAGCGCCAGCGCAGCTCGCTCTGGGCAAGCGCTACCTGTTTGGTGGTGGAGGTTTGCCTCAAAGTCATTCAACGGCGCTGCACTGGCTACAAAAAGCGGCAGAAAATAATCAGCCTGATGCGTGGTTACTCATAGGCGCCAATGTTCCGTTCGACGTTGCACGACAATCTTCGGATCCTTTGCGAGTCGCTTTTTGGTATGAGCGCGCATTTGATGGAGGCATAGCTAAAGCAGGCCTCGTACTCGCACTATTAGTTTTTTCTGCCTGGGCAAGAGCCGACCATTCGTTGCGACAAAAAGCAATGCGAGCACTGCAAGCAGCGGCTGAAGCGGGTTTACCAGATGCTCAATGGTTACTAGCTCAGCAATTAGGTATCCGTGAAAGCAAAAATAATTTACGCCCAATCGACGCTAACGTCACCGAAGGAGAGCAGTTCAATGCAGCCATTGAATGGGCAATGCGAGCTGCTAAAGGAGGAGTAATTGACGCTCAATATGCAGTCGCAGAGTGTGCCTGGGCCGCTAAAGATTATTTGAAATTTTTGCTATGGGCTTTACCATTGGCTCAGGATATAGAACGTCGAACAGGTAGAAATTCTGCGCGTAGGCAGTTGTGCACTAGGACCGAATCGGAGTTGCTCGAACGAAGTGCTCAGGCCTTGTTAATGACGTCTGATCCTAATAGTCGATTAATCGAACATTACTTACGATTGGCAGCCGAGAGTGGTCAGGGCTGTTCGCAACTCGCGTACGGACTGTGGATAGCGCGCATGGATGAAAATGGCGCGCGCTTAAAACAAATCAATGGTGTAGCTCATTATAAAAAAGCTATACGTTGGCTATCTCAGGCCGCTGAAAAGGGTGAGGCAAGAGCTTCATATGCGTTATCGCGTATATTTCTTAAGCCAGAATTCTCGCGACGCAGCGTGACTGAAGCACGTAAATATCTTGAGATGGCTGCAAGTGCTGGACATCTGCGCGCGCAAATTGAAATGGGTTTGGTGGCATGGCGCCAAAGGCGACTAGATCCGCGATCTGACATCAAAGCGGTGTATTGGTTACTTAAGGCAGCAGGTCATGGCAATGAAGATGCGCAGAAATTACTCAACAAAATCGTACCGCCGATTCGCAGAGCAGACTGGGCAACTAGCGCTAAAAAAGCGTTTACACGAGAAATGATTAGTCAATATCCATTTCTTGCAGCACGCATTGAGCTGGGTTACTTATTTGGTTTGACCCGAGCTGAAGCTCTGCTCATCGATGTGCAAGCAGCAGACCGCGGGCATTGCCTGGAAATTGATATACGTGAACAACATCCGCGCAGTCGGCGTCGATTGATACCCATACTGACAGGGGATCAGAGACAGGCGGTTGATCACGCCGCCCGCGTATTTGATACGGGAGAGGGAAACTCATTAAGCGCTGAGGGGAATTACCGACAGCGGCTATATCGGTTCCGTAGCCTTATGGGCTCCAGGCGTGAAAAAAGTGAATTGAGTTTGGTGCGGCAATGAACCAGCCATGCACTAAAAATGAGGTCTTTAAATCAGACATCAATAGTACCCTCGTACACACTCACCGCAGGCCCTGTCAACATCACCGACTGGCCTGGACCTTGCCAACTGATACTCAAGTGTCCGCCGCGAGTTGCAACATTGGTTGGTGAATCCAGAAGACCTAATTCAATTCCAGCTACTACTGCTGCACAGGCACCTGAGCCGCACGAAAGTGTTTCTCCCGAACCGCGTTCAAACACGCGCAATTTGATATTTTGTCTGTCTAGGATTTGCATAAAGCCCGCATTTACACGCTGTGGAAAGCGTGCATGATGTTCAATGACAGGGCCATCCAAAGTTACAGGTGCAGCATCAACATCCTTCACCACTTGCACGGCGTGCGGGTTGCCCATGGAGAGTACAGATAGTAGTACCGATTTACCATTGATCTCTACTGGCCAGACACATGCGCCATGTTCTTTAGCGTGGGTTAAGTCAGCTGAAATGAAGGGTACTCTGGATGTATCAAATACTGGAGGACCCATATCCACGGTGATGTGACCATCATCCTCGAGACGTGGTGAAATAATTCCAGACATAGTTTCAACGCGAATTTCACGTCGTTCAGTCAGACCTTTGTCGACAACAAATTTTACAAAGGCTCTAGCACCATTGCCGCACTGCTCTACTTCACTTCCGTCTGAATTAAAAATCCTATAGCGAAAATCAACATTAGGTGTAGTAGATTTTTCAACTACCAGAATTTGATCAGCGCCGATACCAAACCGACGATCAGCAATGGACCGACATTGTTCAGTCGACAAGCTAACGGACTGACTAATAGCATCAACCACAACAAAATCATTTCCTGCACCGTGCATTTTTGTGAATTTAAGTTTCATCGTCTATTTTTAAAAGTGGCGTTCACTAGCAAAGTTAGTTGGCGGGGTTAGCAGAGCTATGAGGGAAAAGGTAAATAGTTGACAGAATTTTCTCATGGGGGCTGCGTTTTAGCCTAGCGAAAGCTTATGAACACGACTTAAGTAAACTTATCAGATGTACAAGTCACTAAATCCGGTGTCGAGTTGTTGATGATTATGGTTTTAAAAAAAAAGAATAAAGTTGACCAAGCAAATGTTGCTGCTGTTGATAAATTCTTCGTTGAAGGTAAAACAGGAAGTTTAAGAAAAAAATAAGAGTAATCAGGCTGTATTAACTGTAGCCCGAAAACAGACTACGACTGGAATACATTGGTTGAAAATGAACAAAGCAATGAATCCCTACCCACTTTAATCGTACAAACGTGGCTTGCCTTCAGGCCGAGTTTTAAATCGTTTGTGTGACCAAAAATATTCGGAGGGCGCTTCCAGTATGCGCTCTTCGATAAAAGCATTCATATGGCGAGTCGCTTCTTCGATGTCGGGGCCTGGATAGTTTTCCCAGGGCGGGAAAAATTGAACTTCCCAACCGCGATAGTCTGGTTGAAACCGTGTAATCACTGGGATGATTTGACCTTCTGTCGCTGCTGCAAGCCGTGCAGGTGCTGTCAGGGTAGCGGCAGGTATGGCAAAAAATGGTACGAATATCGATTCCTTACGACCGAAATCCATATCGGGCAACATCAAAAAAGGTCGGCCGCTGCGCATGGCGCGAATAATGGGTTTAATTCCAGCATTGCGAGCTAGCAGATTTCGTTCATCTGTCGTAAAGCGTAATCTGCCTTTGCGAAGTGCTTTATCAAAGAGTTCACTGTGCTGACGAACATAGATAGAGCATGCAGGTCCTGCCATGGTGATTGCTGTGCCTGCGACTTCCAGGCATACAAAGTGCGGACAAAGAAAAATGGTGGGACGTTCTTGCGCTAATTTCGTGGGTACCGCAGGTGTGATTTTGATTAAACGACGCAGACGATCAGGTGAAGCCCACCAAAGTATTCCGCGCTCAAAGATACTGCGTGCATATCCCTGAAAATGTGTGCGAGCGATTGCTATGCGCTGCTTTTCAGTCATCTCGGGAAAACATAGCCGCAAATTAGTCAGCGTGATGTGACGCCGTTCGGCAACAAAGATAAACAAGATGCTGCCTATGAATTTGCCAACCCGTCCCAGAATAGGCAGCGGTAGCCAATGCAGCAACCACATGATCATTAAAAGCAATCTCATGGTGTGACGCTCACATCAGAACTAGCAATGGATGGCGTACCTTTATATCGGTTGTAACTCCAAAAGTACTGTGAGGGACAACGAGCGATTAAATTTTCCATGGCGGCGTTCAAGAGTCCAGCTTGTTGTTCTGGCGTTCCTATTAAAGGCTGGTCAAACGAAACAAAATGGACGCTATAGCCTTTGCCGTAAGGTAGTCGCTCCGCATACGACAAAATAATTACCGCACCACTCATTTGCGCTAACTTGGCCGGTAACGTCATGGTGTAAGCAGGTTTACCGAAGAAGGATGTCCACACGCCTTCACCAGCGCTAGGTACTTGGTCGGGTAAGAGCCCGACACTTCCCCCTTTGCGCAGCGTTTTAAGCAGTGTACGTACGCCAGACATGTTGGCAGGCGCCAGAGTTAATCCGGAGCGCTCTCGAGCTTTTTGCAGCAAGGGCTCGAGCATAGCCATTCGGGGTGGGCGATATAGCGCAGTCAGTGGCGATCGACTGGCTATTACTTGCGCGATAATTTCAAAACATCCCAGATGCGGTGTCAAAAAGATCACTCCGCGTCCGCTATCGATGGCAGTCTGAGCTATTTGCCAATTATGCACTTGAGCAGATCGCAAAACACGCGCGGGTGTGCCACACCAGATGAAAGGTAATTCAAGAAGATTTTTACCAGATTCTGCGATGGTGCGACCTAGCACCGACAAATAACCCGCCTGCATTAAATTCGATCGCATACGTGCGCGATAAGCGTTTGAGAAAGCATAGGTCATCCAACCTGCAGCAGCACCTAATGTATGCATTAGCGGCAGCGGCAGTAAAGCTAAAATCTGGAAAAAGCGCAGCAGCATGCGAGAAAGGTAAACAGAGGTTTTGCTCAAATCGTGCGAGACGCGTAAAATACCACGAAAGTTTTATCCGCCGAGTTAATCAGACAACTTGCGAGGCGGTCTACAAATTTCGCTAAAGCGTCGCAGGCTCGAAAGATTGCCGCGACATGTTGTCAATCTTTTCAATAGGAGCTTGCATGTCACACGAATATCTATTTACTTCCGAATCGGTGTCAGAAGGTCATCCAGACAAAGTCGCCGACCAAATTTCCGATGCCATTCTTGATGCCATTCTTGATCAAGATCCGCGCGCGCGCGTAGCTGCTGAGACGCTTTGTAATACCGGCTTAGTAGTGCTTGCTGGCGAAATCACCACCACGGCAAATGTGGATTACATCAAGGTCGCCCGCGATACACTCAAAAGCATAGGCTATGACAACACTGATTTTGGTATTGATTACCGTGGTTGCGCAGTCATGGTCTGCTACGACAAACAGTCGCCAGATATAGCGCAAGGCGTAGATGAAGGCAAAGGTATCGATCTTGACCAAGGTGCGGGTGACCAAGGTCTGATGTTTGGCTATGCCTGCAACGAGACGCCTGAGCTGATGCCGGCAGCTATCCACTATGCGCATCGCATCGTTGAGAGACAATCGCAATTACGCAAAGACGGTCGTTTGCCTTGGTTGCGCCCGGATGCAAAATCACAAGTCACGCTTAAGTATGTCGATGGCAAGCCAGTTTCTATCGATACGATCGTGCTATCGACTCAGCACGCGCCAGAAATGGAGCACAAGCAGATAGAAGAAGCCGTCATCGAGCAAATTATCAAACCAGTCGTTCCTAAGGAATGGCTTAATGGCACACGCTTTTTAGTTAATCCTACCGGTCGCTTTGTGATTGGTGGTCCGCAAGGTGATTGCGGGCTTACAGGCCGGAAAATTATTGTCGATACTTATGGAGGCGCAGCTCCTCATGGTGGCGGTGCATTCTCTGGTAAGGATCCTTCCAAGGTTGACCGCTCTGCTGCGTATGCAGGTCGTTATGTAGCGAAAAATATAGTTGCAGCTGGCTTGGCTGAGCGTTGCCAGATACAGATTTCGTATGCCATCGGCATTGCTAAACCAACCTCCGTCATGGTGACAACTTTTGGTACCGGTAAAGTCAGCGATGAAAAAATCGAAGCTCTAGTTCGCGAGCATTTTGATTTGCGCCCTAAGGGTATTGTTCTGATGTTGGATTTGCTGCGGCCTATTTATTGTAAGAGTGCTGCTTACGGCCACTTTGGTCGTGAAGAGCCTGAGTTCACATGGGAGCGTACCGATAAAGCGGCTGCATTGAAAGCCGCTGCAGGTCTCTAATAAATTAGATGTCATCATTTAAAGGGTGGGCTGGCATTTCGCAGCCTGCCCTTTTTCTTTGCTCAGAACACAGGGGTAAATACGATTCACTTTGCAGCAATAAAAAAAACTACTACTGCTACAGTCGGGCTCATCGATCAGTTGCAGCTTGGATTACATGCGTATCTTTTTCCGACAATGTGTATGGATTGTCGGCACTCTGTTTATTGTTTTTCTGCTGACATTGGGGACAGGTGCTTTTGCACAAGACCAGATGCTTCAGCCCAAAGCAGGTTTTCGACCTACAGCTTCTGGCCGACAAATTTCGCCCAGAGAAGTTGATCGCTTAATCATCACACCAAATGCCAGGCGCGGCAGGCAGCTCACTGACCAACTCGAACGCCGCAATGACAGTCATTTGGCAAACATCGCAACAGTGCCGCTACGCATAGAGAGACAACTTTCCGGAAAAGCGCATCTCATTCAATTGGATAAAGCGGTCTCTCCAGAAGAAGCGCAATCGCTAGCGGCAAAGCTTGCAGCGTTTCCAGAGATTGAATCTGCTGAACCTGATTTGCTCATGCAAGCGCATGGCATGACGCCCAATGACCCTGGTTTCTCAGGCTCACCTGGGCAGTGGCATTTCATGATGCCCGTTTCGAGTAATTTAGGTGGGGCAGATCTGCCACCTGCGTGGGATATCACGCTAGGAAGTGGTGCAATTGATGTTGCTGTGCTTGATACTGGTTATCGTCGTCATTCGGATTTACAAGCCATGCTGCCTGGTTATGATTTTGTCAGCAGTGTGACGATGGCAAATGATGGCAATGGACGTGATGCAGATGCCAGCGATCCGGGTGATTTTGTGCGCGCCAACGAGTGCGGTAACGGATGGCCTGCCGCACGATCTAGCTGGCATGGTACGCATGTCATGGGCACCATTGCGGCACTCATGAATAATGGCTTGTATGGCACGGGTATGGCACCTAACGTGCGGATAGTTCCAGTTAGGGTGCTAGGTAAATGTGGCGGATATACCTCCGACATTATTGATGGAATACGTTGGGCTGCTGGCTTACATGTACCTGGCATACCCAACAATGATTATCCAGCGCGCATTATCAATCTGAGTTTAGGTTTGGCAGGATCGTGTTCCAGAGCGTTTCAAGCGGCGATTAATGATGTTAATGCAGCTGGCGCTATCGTGGTGGTCTCGACGGGTAATGGTGGCTATAGCGAAGTGAATCAGCCTGCCAACTGTACCGGTACGATTGCGGTTACTGCTCACAGCATTGATGGAGATAGCGCTGATTACGCCAACCTCGGTGTGCAGACACTCATTAGCGCGCCAGGAGGAGGTTGTGGGACTCTCGCACAGAATTGCATAGAATTTTATTCGCCCAACGGACTGGGAATTTATTCGCTCGGTAATACGGGCGCTGGCACCCCCGCAGTTGATGGTTATTCGATTAAATACGGTACTAGCATGGCGGCACCGCATGTGGCGGGTGCGATTGCCCTGATGCTTTCACTGAATCCATCGCTCACACGTGATGAAATAGTTTCTTTGCTACGCGCATCGGCCAGACCTTTCCCGCCAGGGAGTGCTTGTGTAATGCGAGCCAACCAGGGCATGTGTGGTGCTGGTTTGCTTGATGTGTACGCAGCACTTATGACACTAGCACCGATAATTCGTATAGCCAGTGAGGATCAGGTAGTGGCACCTGGCGCTATTGTTATGCTGGATGCCTCAGCGTTTTCCTCCAGCGGTAGCGAAGTAATTAGTTACACCTGGCAGGCGTCGGCTTCCAATAAAATTCCAATTGCTATGTCGGGTGCAGATACGGCTCATGCAAGTTTTATCGCGCCTGCCACCGGGGTGTATCAGTTTGTGGTGGTTGTAAAAGACAGCAGCGGTTCAACCAGTAATGCCAGCGCCAGCGTAAGAGTAAATACCGCTCCGGAAGTACAAACCGTGACGACTCGTCAGGTCAGCGTAGGAGGCGCACTAACGATCAAGCTGCAGGCTCTAGACATCGATGGTGATAAACCCGTGTTTCATGCGCTTTTATTGCCAGATGGAGCAAGCTTAAATGCTGCGGGTGTTTTTACATGGTCTCGTGCTTCACCAGTAGGAATGCACACAATCAGCGTTGCTGCCAGCGATAACTATGCGTCAAGTTCTCCTCTGAATTTTACGGTTGAGGTGGTACAAAGCACCACAGCAACAGCTACTGCGAGCATCAGCGGCGGCTCAGGCGGGGGAGGCTCGATGGAGGCAGAGTGGTTGCTTGCCATGGCTGGCCTGCTGATCATTGGTAAGCATAGACGTGCGCGCCCGGACTGAATGTATTCCGCAGCACTTCACAATGAGTATTGCTAATCGTCAGTGCCAAAATTTTTTTATAGCTGTGTTGACGTTGATGCTGTGTATATCTTTATTCTCGGTATACCCAAAATTACTGCCACTGCTGATGTGGAACCGTGAGGCGATAACGACAGGAGAGTGGTGGCGTTTGTTAAGTGCGCACATCGTTCATGTGGATAGTCACCATTTACTGCTTAATCTGATCGGGCTAGTGTTGATCGTAGCGAGCTTGTGTCAGAGCATGACGATGCGGGAACTGGCGAGCTTATTACTAACGTGCGCATGCGGCATAAGTTACTTATTGCTGTATTTGCAACCGGATTTACACTGGTATGCTGGTCTGTCTGGCGTACTGCATGGTGTGTGGGCTGCTGCCGCTGCACAATGTTGGATGGGCTTGCAAAAACGCTTGGCCATGTGCGCTTGGTTTGTATTGTTAGTGAAGCTGATTTTTTTTAATCAGGGAATAACAGATATGCCTGTGGTGTCAGTTGCACATGTGTATGGTGCGATATCGGGCTTGGCTTGGGCTTGCTTGTGGTGGGTCAGTGAGCGCAAATCGATTTTCGATTAAAATACGACCAGTCAAGGAGCGTTGCGACAGATTACACTCTGCCAGGCTTGACGTTCACACAGCAACTGCGCTCACGTTACTTTTTTTCTAACGAAAGGAGGGCGTGATGAGCGCCGTATTAAAATCCGCGAGTACCCCCGACTACCACGTAGCAGATCTCAGCTTGGCTGAGTGGGGTAATAAAGAAATCCGCATTGCCGAAACCGAAATGCCAGGCTTAATAGCGATTCGTGAAGAGTTTGCCTCTGCACAGCCGCTAAAGGGCGCACGCATCACTGGTTCGTTGCACATGACGATACAAACAGCCGTGCTAATACAAACACTCGAAGCGCTGGGTGCCAAAGTTCGCTGGGCTTCTTGCAACATTTATTCAACTCAAGACCATGCTGCTGCTGCAATCGCAGCCAGTGGTACGCCAGTATTTGCTTACAAAGGCGAAACACTGGATGAGTATTGGGACTACACCCACCGTATTTTCGAATGGACTGATGGTGGATACACCAACATGATTCTCGATGATGGTGGTGATGCTACGTTGCTTTTGCATCTGGGCACACGCGCTGAGAAAGACATCAGTGTTTTGGATAATCCAGATTCTGAGGAATCTGTATGCTTGTTTAATTCAATCAAGAAGAAACTCGCAACAGACAAAACCTGGTATTCGACGCGTCTGGCACAAATCAAGGGCGTAACCGAAGAGACCACGACCGGCGTGCATCGTTTGTATCAGATGCATAAAGAAGGTAAATTGGCTTTCCCGGCAATCAACGTCAATGATTCCGTCACCAAATCGAAATTCGACAATCTTTACGGTTGCCGTGAGTCGTTGGTAGATGCCATCAAACGTGCTACCGATGTCATGATTGCTGGCAAGGTTGCAGTGGTAGCTGGTTACGGCGACGTAGGTAAAGGTTCGGCACAGGCACTGCGTGCATTGTCAGCCCAAGTGTGGGTTACAGAAATTGATCCGATTTGTGCGTTACAAGCAGCGATGGAAGGCTATCGCGTTGTAACCATGGATTACGCGGCAGAACACGCTGACATCTTTGTTACAGCTACGGGTAACTATCATGTGATTACGATTGAACACATGAAGAAGATGAAAGATCAGGCCATCGTTTGCAATATCGGGCACTTTGACAATGAGATTGAAGTTGTCGCACTCAAGCAATACGAGTGGGAAAACATCAAGCCACAGGTTGACCATGTGATTTTCCCGAATGGCAAACGCATCATCTTGCTAGCCGAGGGTCGTCTGGTAAACTTGGGTTGCGGTACTGGTCATCCTTCTTACGTGATGAGCTCGTCATTTGCAAATCAGACGATTGCGCAGATGGAGTTGTTTATGCACACGAAAAACTATCCTATAGGCGTTTACACGTTGCCTAAGCATTTGGATGAAAAAGTCGCGCGTCTACAATTGAAAACACTGAATGCCCAGTTGAGTGAGTTGAGTCACGAGCAAGCCGCCTATATCGGCGTCAAACCGGAAGGTCCATTCAAGCCTGAGCACTACCGTTATTGATAACCTGATTGTTTTTGGGTCATCGACTCGGCTTTGTGGGATATAACAAACTCCGCCTGTTACTCAGTAGCAGGCGGATTTGCCCCCAACCCGTTTAATCAATCCTTCAGATCATGCGGCTGCTCTTACTGTGGCTAATTAATACACTGGCACTGTTCGCCATTCCACTGCTGGTGGAAACGGTGCATATCGACAGTTTTTCCACGGCTTTGGTGGCATCACTCGTACTTGGGCTAGTGAACACCTTAATACGCCCCATTCTTTTCATTCTTACTTTGCCAGTCACATTCCTTACATTAGGTTTGTTTATTTTTGTGATTAACGGCCTGATGTTTTGGGCTGTGGCTGATCTTGTCAAAGGCTTTCAAGTAGATAATTTTGGATCTGCCATGATGGGAGCTCTGGTCTACAGCATCATTTCATGGGTTTTATCTACGCTACTTATTCGAGAATAAATGATCGTGTCATCTACAGATTTTAGTCAGCATTTCAGCGTCGAATTTTTTCCGCCGAAAACTTTAGAAGGCGCAGACAAGCTACGTGCCACTCGTCAATCACTTGCACAACTAAAGCCTGAGTATTTTTCAGTAACCTTTGGTGCGGGTGGTTCTACTCAAGCCGGCACACGTGATACGGTTTTTGAAATTCAAAAAGAAGGCTACATCGCTGCGCCGCATATCTCGTGCATAGGTCGTTCGCGAGCGGATTTGCGTGAAATTCTTGCTGAATACAAATTAGCAGGGATACGCCGACTAGTCGCTTTGCGTGGTGATCTGCCTAGTGGATTTGGTGGCTCATCGGGTGATTTCAGTCATGCCAATGAATTGATAGAATTTGTTCGCGCCGAAAGTGGCGACTGGTTTCACATTGAAGCGGCCGCTTATCCTGAGATGCACCCACAGGCAAAATCACCTCAAGATGATTTGCAAAATTTTGCACGTAAAGTCAAAGCAGGAGCCAACTCTGCTATTACTCAGTATTTTTATAATGCAGATGCTTATTTCCGATTTGTGGATGATGCACAAAAAATTGGTGCTGATGTACCTGTGGTTGCGGGCGTCATGCCCATCACTAATTACACCCAGCTGATGCGTTTTTCTGACATGTGTGGCGCAGAAATACCTCGATGGGTGCGTCTGAAATTAGCCAGCTTTGGTGATGATAGTGCATCCATTCGCGCGTTTGGTTTGGATGTCGTTACCTCGCTATGTCAGCGGTTATTGGATGGTGGTGCGCCAGGCCTGCATTTTTATTCACTAAATCAGGCGGGGCCTACGCTCGCTATTTGTCAGCAACTTCGGTAATGAAATAATCCTTATGCCCAACAGCTTCGTGGTGCATATGCATGTCGCAGGTTAGTCAGTAATGATGAAGTCCAGTGCAATGTCGTGAGCTTCGGTAGCGAACTGCCTGCGGCTCACGGCATAAGCTATACCCAATGCTGTGGGTCTTGGCGATTGAGCCAGCGTCCGATCAAAATAACCGCCGCCATAGCCTAATCGAAAGCCTTCATCATTGAATCCCAGGCAGGGTGCAAGTACGACTTCAGGTTGAATAATCTGTTCGTGTACCGCTGGCGCCATAGTTCCGCTGGCATCACGCACTAAAGGCTCACCCGGTAGCCAGCGTACATAAATTAATGCTTGATTTTTTTTTAACACCACAGGCATGGCGAGTGTAATACCACGTGAACTAAGGCTTTCATACAGAGGCGAAAGTTCGGGTTCGCCAGACATGGCTATGTAAGCGCCTAGCGATGCCGGGTGGTGCAAAGTAAGCCAGTCAGACAGTCGCTGCAAAATACGTGCATCAGCCTCTGACTTCACGTACTCATTCATGCTGCGACGAGCGGCGATCAATTGTTGACGTAATTCCACTTTGTTTATCGGGGTTTGCATCACTAAAAATAGCCGCTTTCGTTTTTATGGGTAGAAGAACTGCATGGTATTCTAAGAGATATAAACAAATGATACCAATCGCTTTCATAACCCTTCACTTTTCACAGATTTTTTACTAGTAACTCATACATGAAAATTTCGGATGTTTCGATAATGCTAGCGCCATATCGTTTTTTTGCAGCTACTAGAAGCCATCTTTTTGTGGCCCTATTGGCCATGCTATTGATTCCTTTTGCACAGGGTGCAAGCCCTATCAAACGCGCCATGTTGGTAGGGGGTGGCGCAGATGCTGATTTCATCATGTTGCGCGATGCTTCCGCCCGCGGTGATATGGGTGAATCCGGGCGATTGGCAGCTCGTTTAACTGACTATCCGATTCAATCATATGTAGAGTATTACCGCTTGTATCCGAGACTGGTATCGACACCCGAGGGCGAAATTCGTAATTACCTCAATCGTTATGACGGTACAGCCATTGCCGATCGTTTGCGAAATGACTGGCTGCTGATTTTAGGGCGTGCACGAGACTGGCGATTATTTGACGAGCAATACCCGCTATTCGTATTGAATGATGATTTACAAGTCAAATGCTATGCACTTTCATCGCGCATCGCCAAAGGCGAGAATGTCGTTAAAGCAGCGCGTGAATTACTCGTTCAACCCAAGGGCTATGGTGAAGCCTGTGTTGATTTGATTCATCGGCTGTATCAGGATAAGCAATTCAGTGATGCCGATATGTGGCGTCAAATTCGTCTGGCAGCAGAATATGGAGCCAGTACTATCGCACGACGCATTGCCTATTTCATTGATGTTAGTGAGCGTCAAATACTGCCCGCCATTGAAAAACCTTCTGCTGTACTTGAGCGGGGTGCAGCTGGTTCGCAGGCTGTACGCGAATTATTCATCATCGCTTTAGGTCGGGTTGCGAAAGACAATCTAGACAAAGCTGAACGCGCGCTGCATAAGTCATTATTCCGATTGAATCATGAAGAGCAGTCTCAGGTTTGGGCGCAATTAGCTTTACCTGCTTCGATTGCGCTTTCAAAAGATGCAGTAAATTTTTGGCGTAAGACGTGGGATACCACTTTGTCACCGGACGGCTATCAGTGGCGTGCCCGCGCAGCATTGCGTGATGGTGACTGGGGTATGGTGGCGCGTGCTATCGACAGCATGCCACGTGAGATGCAGAAAGACGCTGCATGGATATATTGGCGTGGTAGAGCACATCTTGCACAGAATCACACAGACGATGCACAGAAATTATTTCTGACTATCGCAAGCCAGCATACTTTTTATGGACTCTTAGCCGCTGAGGAATTGGGCCAAAAACTTATCGTACCTCCTAGGCCCCAGGTGCCGACGTCAGAAGAAATGTCTGAAGCGATGGCGAATAATGGTTTTCGCAACTCATTAAAATTCCTAGACCTTGAATTACGCTTTGAAGGAAACCGCGAATGGAATTGGCAGTTACGCAAACTTAGCGAACGTCAATTATTAGCGGCGGGAGAATTTGCTCGGCAGAGCGGTGTCCTAGACCGTATGGTCACCACAGCTGACAGAGCCAAGGTGGAGTTAGATTTCACCCAACGCTATCCTTCGCCGCATGACGACATCATGCAAACAGCGATACAGCCGCTGGGCCTGGATAAAGCATGGGTGTATGGATTAATTCGTCAAGAGTCGCGTTTTGTAAAAGCAGCACGTTCTAGCGTAGGTGCATCGGGTCTTATGCAAATCATGCCGGCAACGGCAAACTATGTGGCACGTAAAATAGGCATGGCAGGTTTTTCTCTAAGTAATTTAAACGATACGCGCACCAACATAACTTTAGGTACTCAGTACCTCAATATGGTGTTGAATAGTCTGGGTGGCTCGCAGACCCTGGCAACGGCAGCATACAACGCCGGGCCAAGTCGACCACGACTTTGGAGGGCGACACTTGAAAAGTCTATCGAAGGTGCAATTTTTGCAGAGACTATTCCGTTTTCAGAAACTCGCGGGTATGTAAAAAATGTACTTGCCAATGCGACGTGTTATTCAGCCATGTTTGACACCAAGTCGCCATCGCTGAAATCACGCTTAGGCATCGTATCGCCGCGCGATGCCATGCTCAATGAAATTACTGATTTACCGTGAGATAAGACAGATGCGACACGAATCTATTATTGTTATCGGCGGTAGCGGATTTATAGGCTCTCATATCGTTGCGCAGCTCGTTGCTTCGGGTCGTCGCGTCATTGTTCCTACGCGCAGATCGGCACGTGCACGCCACTTGCTGGTTTTGCCGACAGTACAATTGGTTGAAATGGATGTCTTTGATCCTCTAGCGTTAAATCGTCAGGTTGGACGTGCTGACGCAGTGATTAATTTGGTGGGTGTGCTGCATTCATCGCCTGGAAACCCTTGGGGTCCGGTGTTTGAGCGTGCGCACGTGGAGTTACCTCGTCGCATAGTCGCAGCGTGTCAGAGCCAGGGCATCAAGCGTTGTCTACATATGAGTGCATTAGGTGCAGATGAGCACGGCCCGTCCATGTATCAGCGCTCCAAAGCCATGGGTGAAAAAATTATGTTTGAGGCGACTGGCCTTGAAGTCACCTCCTTTCGCCCATCGGTAGTATTTGGTCCGGAAGATAATTTTCTAAATATGTTTGCCAAACTTCAGTCACTACTACCCGTATTGGCTTTGGGTGGTGTAAATGCAAAATTCCAGCCGGTGTTTGTAGGCGATGTTGCAAAGGCCTTTGTACAGGCGCTTGATAATCCTAAAACCATAGGCCAGACCTATGAATTGGTCGGCCCGCATATTTACACCATGAAAGAGCTGCTGCATCTGACGGGTACATACAGCGGGCATGTTCGTCCAGTCATAGGGCTGTCAGACAAACTCGCTCGTATGCAAGCGTTCATGCTTGAGCATTTGCCTGGTGGCCCCTTAATGAGTCGTGACAATCTTGACTCCATGAAGGTCGATAATGTTGCCACTGGACGTTATGCAACGCCATCGGAGTGGGACGCTACGCCACTTGAAGCAGTAGCGCCTAGTTATCTTGCGCGTGATTGATACGGATGGCGCCGACCTTCAAGACATATGTGGTGGGCGGAGCAGTTCGTGATGCGCTATTAGGTTTGCCTGTCAAGGATAGGGACTACGTTGTTGTTGGAGCCACGCCTGAGCAAATGAAGGCAACCGGGTTTGTCCCCGTTGGTAAAGATTTTCCTGTTTTTTTACACCCCTCTACACACGAAGAGTATGCGCTTGCACGAACGGAGCGTAAAACAGCTCCCGGTTATGCTGGCTTTGCATTTCATGCCGCACCCGATGTCACGCTAGAACAAGATTTACAGCGACGTGATCTCACAATCAATGCTATCGCACAAGATCTCGATGGCTCCTTGATAGACCCATGTAGTGGGCAAGCTGATATAAAAAATAAAGTATTTCGACATGTGTCACCTGCATTTGCTGAAGACCCTGTGCGTATATTGCGTATTGCGCGTTTTGCCGCGCGATTGGCAGAATTTACTATTGCGCCAGAAACAGCCATTCTTATGCGCGAGATGGTTGAATCGGGTGAAGTCGATGCGCTAGTTCAAGAGCGAGTATGGCAAGAGCTGGCGCGCGGCTTAATGGAGTTGCAGCCTTCACGCATGTTTGATGTATTGCATCAGTGTGGAGCGCTTAAGCGGCTAATACCCGAGCTAGATTTATTAATTACAACCGGCTCATTAAAAATAATGAGCATGCTAGACGCAGTAGCTCAGTCAGGCGCATCGCTGCCCATGCGATTTTCAGTCATTACGTACCATTTACCGGTTGAACTTGTGGCTGAGGAATTATGCAGTCGTTTAAGACTCCCTAACGATGTTAAAGAACTTGCTGTGTTGGCGGCACGCGAGCGTGAGGCAGTCCTCAGAGCCGATACGATGCCTGCAGTAGAGATAGTAAAACTGCTAGAGCGTTGTGATGCATTACGTAAGCCCGATCGGTTTTTAGATTTGGTAACACTTAATGAATTAATATATCAACACACTCACGGTGAAAATAAATTTCGTCCAGGAGACGTGTTGCAACATTCTTTAAAGGCAGCCAAATCTATCGATGCAGGAAAGATCGCTGCTTTGGTCTCAGTTACTCATCCACAAAATCCCGCTCAGCATATTGCTCTTGCAGTACATGAAGCCAGAGTGCAAGCAGTACAAACTCAGTTGGATGATATGCGTGCAAATAAAAAAATGGATCCGATGGGTTGATCGAATCCGAAACACGTCTGCGGAGTATGACGTGGCAGTGTGATCATGCGATCACAGCGGAGGAAAAAATTAGGCTATTTATTTTTTAATCATGTAAAGTCACCTGATAAAACTTAATAAGTTTTCAGCGCAGAGCACGATCGCGCATAGGCATTTTAAGTTCATCTTCAGTCAGTTTGCCGTCTTTGTTGATGTCTAATTTATCAAAATCGCGCGATAAGCGTTTCATATGCGATGCCTCTACTTCAGCACGACTTAAAGCACCATCGCCATCTTTATCGGCACTTTTCCAATGTTCGTGCATACGCTCTCGCATACCTTCGCGAAATTCGTGATGCATAATTTTCTGATGCGCTTGCATTTCTTCTTTTGAAATAAAGCCATCTTTATTGGTGTCGACTTCATTAAACATAGTATCGGCACCTACTCGCGCTTCATCGCGACTTATACGGCCATCATTATTTTTATCGAACTTGGAAAAAGTCGAGGGTGTAGTCGAGCCATGCATTTCACCGCCTGCGTGATGATCAGCAAACGCTAACCCACTAAATGCAACTCCGGCCAGCATTGTTGAAATTACTCGGGAATGTTTCATGATGTCCTCGCAGTCATAGTCAGAGCCATCATGGTGATAGATACGCACCATATGCAGACGAGGATTTACCCCTTGTTACAGATCTGTCAGGCGGTGTAAGGCAGAGGCGATGAACGATTTACATCAATAGCCATAGGCATGTAGTAAAAATTGCTGGAACGCGTCTGCCGGTGTACTGATTTCTCTGTCTGGATTCCAAAGCGCACCAACTTCCATGGGAGGCACAAGATCAAGTATGGGACGCGCCTCTATGCGTTTACCTTCGAGTGACCAAGGGCGAAACACCATATCCGACAGAACAGTGATGCCAAAGCCATGTGCCACTAGCCCTCGCACGGCTTCTATGGAGGTCGTACGAAACACGATGTTGGGTTTAATGCGGCGTGATTTCCAATAACCCAGCGTAGATAGTTCGGCTTCGTCGGTTGTCACCATAATGTAAGGATGTTGCGCAATGTCCCTGAATGAGGGCGATGCAATTTTGGCTAAGGCGTGGCCGGGTGCAACCCACAACTGCCGGCGTGAGCGTACTAGTACAGCGTGTGCAAAGCGCTCTAGTTTGTCTATGTTGGAAAGGATTGCGACGCCCAGATCGACTTCTTTGCTAATTACCGCACGTTCAATCTCAGTTCTGTCCATATCGCGCAAATCAATATCTACCTCGGGATAGCTGGCCCGAAAGCGTGCCAACAGATCAGGAAGGAAATACCCAAGCACGGTGTAAGAAGCGGCCACACTGACTTTGCCGCGTAAAGCATTGGTGCGATAGCGCGGTTTGTGGGTGGCGTCTCGGACAGAGTCCAGAATATGGCAGGCATGGTGAAAAAAGTCCTGACCGTCAGCGGTCAGGGACACGCCTTGGGCCAGCCGCTCAAATAGGCGCACGCCCAGCTCCTTTTCCAGTGCTAGTACTGCGTTGGTAATGGCCGACTGCGAGACGCTTTCGCTGGTAGCGGCCATGGAAAACTGGCCGTTACGGGCTGCGGAGACGAAATAGCGCAGTTGGCGCAAGGTGACATTATTAAAGGCCATGGTCTGGATAAGGTATGTGTTTTTCAGATACGATGCTTGCGTATTTGTGATTTTACGATACCTGGGGGTCTGCCTATACTTCAGTTAGTTAACAAGCTCTCGACTTATATGGGCGGGTATGTCGGCAGCGCAAGTTAGTTACGCCACACAGAAAAATTATTGGGGATAGTTATGAATGCACCATTGGACAGGCAGCAGGCACTGCAGCCAGACGCAATTTCCCTTGACGATAAATACACGCTCGATCGCGGTCGTGTTTTTTTGACTGGCACGCAGGCCATCATACGTTTGCCGATGATGCAGCGACAGCGCGATCTGGCAGCGGGCTTAAATACAGCGGGCTTCATCACTGGCTATCGCGGATCACCGTTAGGATCGGTAGATCAAACAGCAGTTAAAGCGAAAAAATTTCTCGAAGCTCACCACGTTCGCTTTCAGCCAGGTGTCAATGAAGATTTAGCGGCTACATCCATTTGGGGCACGCAGCAGGTTAATTTATTCCCGGGTGCTAAGTACGATGGCGTGTTCTCCATCTGGTATGGCAAAGGGCCTGGCGTCGATCGTTCAGGTGATGTATTCAAGCATGCGGTCGGCGCAGGTACCGCACCTCGTGGCGGCGTGCTGGCATTGGCAGGGGATGATCATGCAGCTAAGTCATCCACGAACGCGCATCAAAGCGAACACATATTTAAAGCCTGCGGCATTCCTGTTTTATATCCTTCATCAGTACAAGAATATTTAGACTATGGTTTGCATGGTTGGGCCATGAGTCGTTACACCGGTTTGTGGGTAGGTATGAAATGTGTCACCGATGTCGTTGAATCTGGTGCGACAGTTGATGTCGATCCCAATCGCGTGCAGATTGCGATGCCTGAAGATTTTGATATGCCAGCAAGCGGGTTAAACATACGCTGGCCCGACGGCATACTGGAGCAGGAAGAGCGACTCGTTAATTACAAATGGTATGCAGCATTAGCGTATGCGCGCGCTAATAAACTCAATCGTGTGATTTGGGATAGTCCGAACGCACGCTTTGGCATAATGACAGCAGGTAAATCGTATCTCGATACTCGTCAGGCGTTGGACGATTTAGGCATCGATGAAAACGTAGCGCGCGATATAGGATTGCGACTCTATAAAGTCGGTATGACCTGGCCGCTTGAAGCAGAAGGTACGCGCCAGTTTGCAACCGGCCTCGAAGAAATTTTGGTCGTCGAAGAAAAGCGCCAGCTACTGGAATATCAACTCAAAGAAGAGCTCTACAACTGGCGCAATGATGTGCGCCCTCGTGTCGTCGGTAAATTTGATGACACCGGCGAATGGAGTAACACACGCCGTAGCGGCCATGGTGAATGGCTGCTGCCGGGCACGTATGAATTAAACCCGACGCAGATTGCACGCGCCATTGCTTCGCGCATCTCTAAGTATTTTGCCGGACATCCGGTTGAACAACGCGTACGTGAACGCATTGCGTATTTGGAATCGCGCGAGGCCATATTAAAAGTCAGCGTTACACCGAATGCGCAAAAAGATCGCACACCGTATTTTTGCTCTGGTTGTCCACACAATACGTCCACTCGCGTACCCGAAGGTAGTCGCGCATTAGCAGGTATAGGTTGCCATTACATGGCGCTGTGGATGGATAGGTCTACTTCAACCTTTACCCACATGGGTGCCGAAGGTACGACCTGGATAGGTCATTCACCGTTCACTACGGAAGAGCATGTATTTGCCAACATCGGTGATGGTACTTACTATCACTCGGGCTTATTAGCTATACGGGCAGCAGCTGCAGCCAAGGTCAACATGACCTACAAGATTTTATTTAATGATGCCGTAGCCATGACAGGTGGTCAGACGCATGATGGGCCTCTAGACCCACCAACCATTTCGCGCCAAGTGGCTGCCGAAGGGGTACGTCCTATCGTGGTGGTGACAGATGAGCCAGACAAATATCCATCCAACACTGACTGGGCGCCGGGCGTGACTGTGCGTCATCGAAGTGAGCTAGACGACGTTCAGCGTGAACTGCGTGAAGTGAAAGGTGTGTCGGCCATTATTTATGATCAGACCTGCGCTTCAGAGAAACGTCGTCGTCGCAAGCGCAATACATTTCCTGATCCGGCCAAGCGCGCCGTGATCAATGAAGCTGTGTGCGAAGGGTGTGGCGATTGCAGTGTCAAATCAAATTGCTTATCAGTAGAGCCTTTGGAAACTGAATTTGGTCGCAAACGCCAGATTAATCAATCGAGCTGCAACAAAGATTTTTCGTGCGTCACTGGATTTTGCCCTAGCTTTGTGACTGTCGAAGGCGGTCAACTGAAAAAACCAAAAAAAGCAGCTGCAAAAAATGTGGGCGGCACAGCTGAATCAGCCTTAACGCGTGCGGCTGCGTTACCGTCACCGGTGTTGTCTTCATTAGAGCAAGCCTACGGTGTTTTAGTAACGGGCATAGGCGGCACAGGCGTAGTAACCGTGGGCCAGATTTTGGCTATGGCAGCACACGTTGCAGGTAAAGCATGCAGCGTACTTGATATGAGTGGCCTGGCTCAAAAAGGCGGGCCGGTAATGTCGCATGTACGTCTGGCCGATCGTGATGATCAGATTCATTCCACGCGAGTCGGTACTGGCGCTGCTGATTTGGTCGTAGGTTGCGATGTCATCGTTGCTGCGAGCAAGGATGCGATTGCCCGCATGGGTGAAGGTAGAACGCATGCGGTCATTAACACCACGCTGGCTCCGACGGCTGCTTTTGTTAAAAATCCAGACTGGGTCTATCCCGATAGCGATGCCGCTGACAACATACGCAAGGTCTGTGGCGAGACCGCAGTAGCGGCTATTGATGCAGGAAAAATCGCAACCGCTTTAATGGGTGATTCAATCGCAACCAATATGTTCATGCTGGGTTATGCGTGGCAACGTGGTTGGGTTCCATTGTCTGAGGAAGCGCTTATAAAAGCGATAGAGCTCAATGGTGTTTCCGTCGGCTTTAATCAGCAATCCTTCGCGTGGGGACGACTAGCAGCGCATGATATCGACGCGCTACAAAAAGAAATCAAGGTACTCGCGCCAGCGCAAGTAATTGAATTTAAGCGTGCGCCGACGCTCGATGATCTTATCAGTCGGCGTGTAGATTTTCTTACTAGTTACCAGAACAAAGCTTATGCTAGTAGCTATCACCGCTTTGTTGAGCAAGTGCGTGCAGCTGAAAATAAACTTGCGCCTCAAGGCCCGCACAAACTCACAGAAGCTGTAGCGCGCTATCTTTTTAAATTGATGGCCTATAAAGACGAGTATGAAGTCGCGCGTCTGCATAGCGATCCGGCATTTAAGAAGCGTATTGCTTCTATGTTCGAAGGTAATTACAGTATCAAATATCACCTTGCTCCGCCGCTGCTTTCTGCTAAGGATGCGCATGGACATTTGGTTAAACGTGAGTTTGGTTCGTGGGTAGGCTGGGTATTTCCTCTGCTGGCTAAATTGCGCTTTTTGCGCGGAACTCGCTTGGATCTGTTGGGCTATACACAAGAGCGTAAGAGCGAGCGGGCATTGATTAAGCACTACCGTGAAACGATCACTAATTTACTGCCACAACTGACGGCAGAAAATATTTCAACGGTGGTGGCAATAGCTAGTGTGCCAGAAGACATACGTGGTTATGGTCACGTAAAAGAACGTCATTTGCATAACGCCAAAGAAAAAGAAGCTGAGCTACTCAAAAAACTTAAAACCAGTACGATCAACATACACGAAGTAGGTCGACACGCAGCGTAAGTTTTAAATGGTGGGATATATGGGCCTCCATGCAGCAGCATGGAGGCTTTTTTTACTTGGGATGATGGCTGGTATTAACCGCCGCGTGCGTTGCGTATTAATCCGCGTTGTGGATCGTAGCCTGCAGCAGCAATCATATAAAACAAAATCGTTGCAATAATAATCACCACTATCGATAGCGTAGCCATCTGACCATAAAGCGCGTGGCGCATTGCTTCGACTGCGTGCGTAAATGGATTAAGCGCTGAGATACGATAAATCCATACAGCGCCTGCATCCTGCATGCGCTGTATTGGATACAGCGCGGAAGACAGAAAAAACATAGGAAAAATTACGAAATTCATCGTACCGGCAAAATTTTCCAGCTGCCTTATATAGACCGATAACACCAATCCAAAAGCCGACAGCATTAGCGCACCTAGTATGAGTGCTGGCAAAGCAGTTACTACTTGCCAGGGTGAGAGTCCTATACCCCAGATCACCACCAAGATCATGAAGGCTAACGCCTGTATTACCGACAGAAATGCTCCGCCAGCCAGTTTGCAAGCCAACAGATAGCCACGTGGCAGTGGTGCTGTTAACAGTAGCCGCATGACACCCATTTCACGGTCATACACCATCGCCAATGAGGATTGCATGCCATTGAACAGACACACCATCAAAGCCAAGCCCGGCACCATATACAAGCGATAGTCTAGCTGAGGATCAAACGGCATCACACTGCCCAAATCGGGCATCTGACGAAATCCTGCAGCAAACACCACCATCCACAACAAAGGGCGCACCAGAGACGAAGCAAGGCGGCCGGGCTGACGTAAAAATTTATGAATCTCTCGCCCCGCAATCGCTGCGAGCGCCAATCGGGCATGAAGTAATTTCATGGCTTACCCTCCGCGCGAGTTAAGTGCAAGAAGGCGGGTGTTAGTTGCGTGTGCCCATTCAATTTGATTAATTCTTTCGGTGTGCCGTCAAAGCGTGTTTTACCTGCGGCCATGACGATGATGCGGTCTGCTGATTCGGCTTCATCAACTAAGTGAGTCGCCCACAACACGCCCATGCCGCGTTCACGACACAAGGCTTTTACATCAGAGACTATGGTGGCTCGGGATGCAGGGTCTATACCGACCGTCGCTTCATCCATTAGCAGCAGTGAGGGTTCAGAGATGAGCGCACGCGCAAGTTCTACTTTGCGGCGCATACCGCCAGAGAGCTGACGGCATAATTCAGAGGCGCGGTCAGACAACCCAAATCGGTTAAGCAAACTATCTATGCGTAGACGAGCATCCGCACGCGGTATGCCGTGCAAATCACTTTGAAATTGCATGTTGGCGTAAATAGTTAAATCCAGATCGAGCGCGGGTTGCTGAAAGACGATAGCTAGTTTTGATAATGCTGCTATGGGCTCTTTGCCTATGTCTGCTCCAGCAATCCGGGCAGTACCAGAATCAGCGACAAACAAGCCAGATAGCATTTGAAATAAAGTGGATTTGCCAGCACCATTGGGTCCGAGCAGGGCGACAAATTCACCGGAGCGCACAGAAAAGCTCACACCGTCAACAGCCGCACGGGTACCAAAAAATTTACTCAGGCTGCTTACGGCTAGCATATCGGGAAACAAAGAAGCATCGGATGACAAGCGAACTCCTGTTATTTTTGTAGTGTGCTGCGATTGTAACGGTTCGGTAGCAAGACTGCCTGTATTGGGCTATTCAAGCACTTCGGTTGGTAATGATTGCCACGGTTTGCGTATGCGCCATTCTGCTATCCATGCGTGCGGCATGACGGCTACGAGCGCGCCGACATCGGTCACCATCTCACCCAGCTGTGCACTTTGTAGTCGCACACCGTTAGTGAGCGAGGGAAACCGACCGAGAATTTCAGCCTGAACTAAGGGCGCAAGTAATTTTTCGTTTTCACGCCACACACTGCCACCGACTAAAACACACTGCGTATCAAGCGTGACAATTAAATTGTATAAGCCACGACCGAACCAGCGTGCCGCCTCATGTACGGTTTTTAACGCAGCTTTATCACCTGATTTCGCAGCAGTGAAAAGCGTATCTAAACGCTGTCCTATGTGAAGACTTAGATTACGACCACCCACCAAACCTTCCAGATCACCGACATTGCCACAACCGCACAAAGCGGTTGAAACTTCTGAGAGCAGCATGTGACCTGCATGTCCGGCATTGCCAGATTTTCCCTGTAAGAGATGACCGTCCACACACAATCCAAATCCTATGCCGGTACTCCAAGTGGCATAAATTGAATTTGGTTGATCTTGAGCAGCACCGAAACAACGTTCACCACGTAATGCAGCAACACAATCATTATCGGTATGAATTGTGGTGAAATGTTCGTGCAGGACTAATTCCAAAGGAATGAACGTCCAGTCGTTGGGTAAATCTTTATTTTGCGCCAGACCACCGCACAGATTGGGTGGTGTAAGACCCAGCAAACCATCACGATACTCAAATGGCCCGCAGCTACTAATGCCTAGGCTACGCACTGCAGAAAAATCTATATTTTTTATTCGGCATGCATGAGCGAGTAGTTCTAGGGACTGGCGCGCAATCGCATCGGGTGTTCCGCTTTTGCGGGTTGCTTGCACTAGCCGTATAAGAGGGCCCTCAGCATTCGCTAAGGTGATGGCTAATTTACTGCCACCAATATCGAGCGCAGAAATAACCGATGTCGTCATGAGAGGGTGGGGACGATAAAAAAGGGATATCGTTGATTACTAAGCAAACGAGACCATCCACTGATGGGCAGTGATGATGGTCTCGCGGTGCATCGTTAGCAGAGTGGCTGTGAGAGGTATTAAACCGTCAACGGCTTAAAGCGCAAACGTTTAGGCTTGGCGCCTTCTTCACCTAGACGTTTTCGTTTGTCGGCTTCGTATTCTTGATAATTACCATCAAAGAAAGTAACGGTTGAATTACCTTCAAATGACAGTATGTGAGTAGCGATACGATCCAAGAACCAGCGATCGTGAGAAATCACCATTACCGTACCGGCAAACTCAAGCAACGCATCTTCCAGTGCGCGCAAGGTTTCCACATCCAGATCGTTAGACGGTTCATCAAGCAGCAACACATTGCCGCCCATAAGTAGTGTCTTTGCAAGGTGCAGACGACCTCGTTCACCACCCGAGAGATTGCCGACAATTTTTTGCTGATCCGAACCTTTGAAATTAAAGCGTCCCAGATAAGCACGCGAAGGCATTTCAAAACGACCCACAGTCAATATGTCTGCGCCCTGCGAGATATCGTCGAACACTGTTTTGTTATCCGTGAGTACATCACGTGATTGATCAACTAGCGAAATCCTAACGGTTGAGCCAATAACGATTTCTCCGCTATCTGGTGTTTCTATACCATTGAGCATACGGAACAAGGTTGATTTACCTGCGCCGTTAGGCCCGATGATGCCGACGATAGCACCAGGGGGAATGCGGAACGAAAGATTGTCTATTAACAGACGATCGCCGTAAGCTTTACTGACATTTTTAAATTCTATGACTTCGTTACCTAAACGCTCTGCCACTGGAATGAAAATTTCTTGTGTTTCATTCCGCTTTTGGTATTCGTGTTCTGAAAGCTCATTGAAGCGCGCAATACGTGCCTTACTTTTTGCCTGACGACCTTTAGGGTTTTGTCGTACCCAATCCAGCTCTTTTTTCAACGCTTTTTGGCGTGCAGATTCGGTGGACTCTTCTTGCTTTAGTCGTCCTTCTTTTTGTTCTAACCACGAGCTGTAATTACCTTTCCACGGAATACCACTGCCGCGGTCAAGTTCGAGTATCCATTCAGCAGCGTTATCCAGGAAATAACGATCGTGGGTAATACCCACCACCGTGCCAGGAAAACGTGCAAGAAATTGTTCTAGCCAATCGACGGATTCTGCATCCAAATGATTGGTAGGTTCATCAAGCAACAACATGTCTGGTTTGGAGAGCAGCAACTGACAGAGCGCTACTCGACGCTTTTCACCGCCCGAGAGCACATCGATTTTTGCATCCCACGGAGGTAGGCGTAACGCATCAGCAGCGACTTCGAGTTGTAGCTCCAGATTGCCGCCATCAGCGGAAGAAATGATGGCTTCTAGTCGGGCTTGCTCAGTTGCCAGAGCATCAAAATCAGCGTCTGGCTCAGCATAGGCGGCATATACTGCATCGAGTTTTGCGCGCGCTTCGAAGGCTTCGCCTAAACCACTTTCTACTGCCTGACGAACCGTCATGGTGGGATCCAGTTGAGGTTCCTGCGGCAGATAACCAATTTTCAGATTCGGCATGGGCGTGGCTTCGCCCTCAATATCCTTATCGATACCCGCCATGATTTTTAGCAGCGTCGATTTACCCGAACCATTCAGGCCAAGTACGCCGATTTTGGCGCCCGGGAAAAATGACAGAGAAATATCTTTGAGAATTTGGCGTTTGGGCGGAACAATCTTGCCCACGCGGTTCATGGTGAAAACGTAATTGGCCATAGCGATTTGTCTAGTAAAAAAATGGATATCGCAGCTAAGGAAGCACTGAATAAATAAAAGTGAGACGTTACTCGAGTAACTAATCAAAGCTAACCCATAGCTTAACTTGACCTCGCGTCGCACAGCTGCGCTGGCTCGCTATAAGTTACGCAATGAATCAGCATCTACCTCAGACTGCAAAGCCTTTAGAGGATACCCGAAGGGCAGGCGGCGGTACAGATCAATCCGGATTTATGGCCTCGGACCGAGGTCGCCAGGTGCGCCATATCCCCTGGATAGAATACACAATCAATCCCGCCCAAATAAGCGCAAAGCCGATCAGACGATTTTCGCCGAAAGGCTCGTGGTAGAGCCAGATGCCCAACAGCAGCTGGATGCTGGGACCGATGTACTGCAATAGTCCTAGCATGGACAAAGGGATACGCCGTGCTCCAAACGCAAACAGCAGCAGCGGCACGGCAGTCACTGGACCTGCAGCCAAAAGTAAGCCGCTCATGAACGTATCGCCCGCGGTAAACGCATGCGATGAGCCGCTATTGGGCAGTAATAAAAATAAGGCAGCCAAAGGCAGCATCACCAAAGTTTCTGCTGTTAAGCCCTCAAGCGCACCTAAGGGGGCGGTCTTGCGAAGTAAGCCATACAGACTAAACGTGACAGCGAGTGTTAAGCCTATCCATGGCAATTGACCCACACCTATTGTCAGCCAGATTACCCCGCAAGCGGCAAAAGCAATCGCCAGCCATTGTGCATTACGCAGACGCTCACCTAACATGATGCCAAATAGAACGTTAAATAACGGCGTAATGAAATAACCGAGACTGGCATCGATAATGCGTTGTTCACCAACAGCCCAGATATAAACCACCCAGTTGGTTGCAAGCATGGCTGCGCTAGCTACAAACACCAGCGCAATACGAGGATGCTCTCTTATTTTTTTCATCCACGTCCATTGGCGACGCATGCCGAGTATGACGGCGAGTAATACGATAGACCAGACCACGCGATGTGACAAAATTTCCAGCGCGGGTATAGATTTAAGCAGCTTTAGGTATAGAGGAAAAATTCCCCATAAGGTAAATGCAGTCGCAGTGCTCAGTATGCCCGCGAGCATTAAGTTTCCCAACCCAAGGATAGCTGCGTGCTGTTGATATCAGATTTTTTGGAAGTAGTTTCGGAGTTGGTTGTTGTGCTGTTGTCAGCGCTATTGGTTACGCCATGAGTCGCGCTAGTTGAAGATTTTTTTTCTGGGCGTCGCTTTCGCCCTTCACGCAAGGGGTGACGACTGCCATGTTTGACAAACACCGATCGCGATTCAGATCGCATAGACGAATTGCGCAGCAGTGGCCCTAAAGTCTCGCGAGCCTGCTTGGCTGTCGCTAAATAGTCAACTATGGGTGGAGGGTAAGAGAACCCTGCAGTTACAGAATCATCGCGCCACAATTCGTCAGGCATAGTCCATGGCTGGAAAATAAATTCATTAGGCACGGTACGCAATTCGGGCACCCACCGTCTGACAAATATTCCTTGTGGGTCTTGATCTTGCGCTTGCTTGACTGGATTGTAGATGCGCAAGGTATTAATGCCTGTGACACCACTTTGCATTTGTATCTGCGGATAGTGTATGCCCGGCTCATAGTCTAAAAACTCACGTGCCAGATGTAACGCAGGTTCGCGCCAATGATTCCACATCTGGTAACTGGAAAAACTAATGAGTAGTGCACGCATACGAAAATTTATCCAACCCGTTTGTGCCAGCATACGC
>CAYUDI010000002.1:25191-40436 GCA_964443585.1 uncultured Bifidobacterium sp. | reverse complement strand
GCCCGGTAGGCGCGCTAACTTCCAAACCATTTCGTTACAGCGCACGTACCTGGGAACTCTCACGACGCAAATCAGTCAGCCCGCACGATAGTTTGGGTGCGAACCTGATTGTTCAGGTCAAAGGTTCAAAAGTAATGCGAGTTCTCCCGTTGGAGAACGAAGCTGTTAATGAATGCTGGTTATCTGATCGTGATCGCTTCGCCTATGAAGGTTTGAATAGCGACGAGCGCTTGACCACGCCGATGATCAAGCAAGACGGCCAGTGGCAAGAAACTGATTGGCAAACAGCGCTTGAATATGTGGCACATGGTCTGCGTACCATTCGTCATGATCATGGCGCTGATTCCATAGCCGCACTAGCTACCCCTTATTCCACATTGGAAGAATTATCGCTATTGCAGAAAGTGGTGCGAGGCTTAGGTTCAGAGAATATTGATTTCCGTCTGCGTCAATCGGATGCCATAGCCGATAGTTCATTTACGCCATGGCTGGGTATGAGTGTTGATTCGGTCAGCCATTTAAAGCGCGTATTCGTTATAGGTTCTTTCCTGCGCAAAGATCATCCCCTCTTGGCGGCAAAATTACGTGCAGCGGTACGTCATGGCGCGCAAATTTCGCTATTGCACGCAACCGATGACGATCTCTTAATGCCTTTGGCAAATAAACTGATTGCAGCTCCTTCGGATTGGCTTGCCTTGTTAGGTGAAGTCGCTGTTGCTGTTGCGCAGAGTAAGCAGATTGATGTACCTGCAGAATTGGCGCAACTACAGCCATCACCTTCAGCAAAACACATTGCAGCCGGTTTGATGTCTGGTGAGCCGCGCGCCATTTTGCTTGGTAATGCAGTGGCCCAGCATCCACAGGCGTCGCAATTGCATGCGCTGGTGCAGTGGATTGCTACTAACACCAATGCACAATTTGGCTACTTAACTGAAGCGGCCAATACTGTGGGTGGTTATTTGGCGCACGCCTTGCCTGCAGACAGAAATTTGGCTCTCGCGCAATTTGAACAAGCCAAGAAGGCTTATCTGTTGCTAAACACCGAACCTGAATTCGATAGCGCCAATCCTCAGCGTGCTCGCGCTGCATTAGATCAGGCGGAGATGGTGGTTGTGATGTCACCGTATCAGCATGGTATGGACTACGCTGATGTGCTCCTGCCGATCGCTCCCTATTCGGAAACGTCCGGTACCTTTATCAATGCAGAGGGTCGTGCACAGGGCTTTAACGGTTCTGTCAAACCACTGGGTGATACTCGACCCGGTTGGAAGGTTTTGCGGGTACTTGGCAATCTGCTTTCGTTGGATAATTTTACTTACGAAAGTTCAGAAGACATACGCAACGAAGTACTAGGTGTGAAAACGCTGGATGGTCTTGATCTCTCTGCGCACCTAAACAATCGTGCGGATATTTCACTGAGTGTTCCAAATACCTCCGCTGATTTACAACGCATAGCCGACGTGCCGATTTATTTTAGCGATGCGATAGTGCGTCGTGCTGAATCCTTGCAGCAAACAGTGGATGCACAATCACCCAAAGTAAAGCTCTCAGCGGCCTTGGCTCAAACACTGGGTCTGAGCAATGATGCTTTGGTGCGAGTCACGCAAGGCTCAGTTTCAGTTACGCTGCCTTGCCTAATTGAAGAAGGCTTACCTGCGAATGTCGTTCGACTGGCTGCTGCTCATGCATCAACCGCAGCACTGGGAGCGATGTTTGGACCCATCAAGGTGGAGAAAGCCTGATGGATGATTTTTTAAATCTGCTGACTGGCACCGGTAGTCATTTGCTTGGCCCCGCTTGGCCGATTGTATGGACGCTGATAAAAATCATTGCAGTGACCTTGCCGTTGATGGGTTGCGTGGCATACCTCACGCTGTGGGAACGCAAAATGATAGGTTGGATGCATGTACGCATCGGTCCCAATCGTGTCGGGCCCGCAGGTCTTTTGCAACCCATTGCGGATGCGCTGAAGCTACTACTTAAAGAAATCATTGTTCCTGCTAAAGCCAACAAGGCTTTGTTTGTGATTGCGCCGGTGATGACTATCATGCCTGCGCTGGCTGCTTGGGCGGTGATACCGTTTGGCCCAGACCAAGCATTGGCAAATGTGAATGCGGGTTTGTTGTTCGTGATGGCTATTACGTCACTTGAGGTGTATGGCGTGATCATTGCTGGCTGGGCCTCTAACTCGAAATATGCTTTCCTGGGAGCGATGCGCGCTTCTGCGCAAATGATTTCTTACGAAATCGCCATGGGATTTGTGTTGGTGATAGTACTTATGGTGTCAGGCAGCTTGAATCTTTCTGAGATAGTGGGCGGGCAGACCCGAGGTATCTTCGCCAGCCATGGACTCAATTTCCTTTCGTGGAACTGGTTGCCGCTGCTGCCTATGTTTGTGGTGTACATCATTTCAGGTATAGCTGAGACAGCACGTCATCCGTTTGATGTAGTCGAAGGCGAATCAGAAATTGTGGCTGGCCACATGGTTGAATATTCAGGCATGTCGTTTGCTATGTTCTTTTTGGCTGAATACGCCAACATGATTTTGATATCCATGCTCGCTACCCTGATGTTTTTGGGAGGCTGGAGTGCTCCGCTGTCCATTCTAGATTTTATTCCTGGCTGGATTTGGCTAGGTATCAAGACCTTCTTGGTGGTTTCAATTTTTATTTGGGTTCGTGCTTCTTTCCCACGGTATCGCTATGACCAGATCATGCGACTGGGTTGGAAGATATTCATACCGCTGACTATTGTGTACTTGGTTTTTGTCGCGGTGTGGATGCAAACTCCCTGGAATATCTGGAAGCAGTAACCGACAGGAATTTAAGCCAGAGGCACAATGCATATGGAAGCGATTAAAGATTTCCTCGGAAGCTTAATGCTGCGAGAGTTGTTTAAAGGCCTGGCGCTCACAGGCCGGTATATGTTTGCGCGCAAAATTACCGTGCAATTTCCCGAAGAGAAAACACCGCAGTCGCCGCGTTTTCGTGGCCTACATGCGCTGCGCCGTTATCCTAATGGTGAAGAGCGTTGCATTGCCTGCAAACTGTGCGAAGCGGTATGTCCGGCTATGGCTATTAGTATCGAATCAGAACAGCGCGATGACGGCTCACGTCGTACCACGCGCTATGACATCGATTTGACCAAATGTATATTCTGCGGCTTCTGTGAAGAATCGTGCCCGGTCGATTCGATAGTCGAAACACATATTCTTGAATACCACGGTGAAAAGCGCGGTGACTTGTACTACACCAAGGACATGCTACTTGCCATAGGCGACAAGTATGAGCCTGAGATTGCAGCTAGTCGTCAAGCTGACGCGCGTTATCGTTGAGATTGTTCATGGAATTTACCACTTTTCTTTTTTACGCTTTTTCCACACTGCTCGTCATCGGAGCAGTTAAGGTGATCACGGATCGCAATCCGGTGAATGCAGCGTTATTTTTGATCCTGTCATTTTTCTCGGCTGCCGCTCTGTGGATGTTGCTTAAGGCAGAGTTTCTCGCCATTGTTTTAGTGCTGGTGTATGTCGGTGCCGTGATGGTGCTGTTTTTATTTGTGGTGATGATGCTGGACATCGACATGAGCAAGCTGCGTGAAGGTTTCTGGAGCCACATGCCGTTGGCAGTCGTAATTGGATTAATCATTGCCGCTGAAATGACTGCTGTGTTTGTGCGCGGATTCATTACTCAGCAAGCACAGGGTGGTGCGCTAAATATAGGTGATACGCGCGAACTAGGTAAGCTCATTTATACCCACTACCTGTACGCCTTTGAAATTGCTTCATTGATTCTTCTAGCGGCGATTGTTGCAGCTGTTGCCCTGACTTTGCGCCGTCGTAAAGACATCAAATATTTTGATCCGGGTGAGGCAGTTAAAACTCGCAAAGAGGACAGGGTTCGCATCATTAGTATGCCCTCCGAACGCAACCGTGCTGCGGAGCAATCCGCCATAGAAAAATCCTGAGGCCGATGATGGAGCTGACACTTGCACACTACCTGACCTTAGGCGCAATTCTATTTGCCATTTCAGTTGTTGGTATTTTTTTGAATCGAAAAAATATCATCATCATCATGATGTCGGTTGAATTAATGTTATTGGCAGTGAATATGAATTTTATTGCCTTTTCGCATTACCTCGGCGATGCAGCAGGCCAGGTATTTGTATTTTTTATTTTGACAGTGGCCGCAGCCGAATCAGCGATTGGGCTAGCCATACTTGTCGTACTGTTCCGGAACCTGAATACGGTCAATGTAGAAGAACTCGATCGTCTCAAGGGCTAATTAAACACCAAGGAAAAGAGTTTTCATGGCGGGGCAACTCAACCCATATCTGATGCTGATAGTGCCGTTGGCACCTCTGGCGGGCTCCGTAATAGCGGGCTTGTTTGGTACGCGGTTTTTTGGCAATGTGATTAATCGTACTGCTTCACACAGCGTCACCATACTGGGCGTACTAGTCGCATTTTTGATTTCCTTGCATGCATTAGCCGAAGTGATGGATGGGGCTACGTACAGCGGTACGCTCTACACCTGGATGACCGTGGGCAGCATCAAACTGGAAATCGGGTTTTTGATCGATAGCCTGACGGCCATGATGATGTGTGTGGTGACCTTCGTCTCATTGATGGTTCATATCTACACCATCGGTTACATGCACGATGACGATGGCTATAACCGCTTTTTCTCCTATATATCGTTGTTTACCTTTGCCATGCTCATGCTGGTCATGAGTAACAACTTCTTGCAGCTATTTTTTGGCTGGGAGGCCGTTGGCTTAGTCTCGTATCTGTTAATAGGATTTTGGTTCAAACGACCCACCGCAATTTTTGCCAACATGAAGGCCTTTTTGGTCAATCGTGTCGGTGACTTCGGATTTATTTTAGGTATAGGTCTGCTACTAGCCTATGCAGGGTCCATGAATTACGCAGAAGTGTTTGCCAAGCGTGAAGAACTCGCCACGCTTACCTTACCCGGCTCGGATTGGATGTTGATCACGGTGGCGTGTATCTGTTTGTTTATAGGTGCGATGGGTAAATCGGCTCAATTTCCATTGCATGTCTGGTTACCTGATTCTATGGAAGGCCCCACACCTATTTCGGCATTGATTCATGCCGCCACGATGGTGACTGCGGGTATTTTTATGGTGGCGCGCATGTCGCCATTATTTGAACTCTCCGATACTGCTTTATCGTTTGTTTTGGTGATAGGGTCTATTACAGCCTTGTTCATGGGCTTTATGGGCATCATACAAAATGATATCAAGCGAGTAGTCGCCTATTCAACCTTGTCACAGTTGGGCTACATGACGGTGGCTCTGGGTGCTTCTGCCTACTCGGTTGCCGTATTTCACCTAATGACGCATGCTTTTTTTAAAGCGCTACTTTTCTTGGGTGCAGGCTCGGTCATTATCGGCATGCATCATGATCAAGACGTTCGTAACATGGGCGGTTTGTGGAAATACATGCCCATTACCTGGTTTACGAGTTTGCTCGGTTCGCTCGCGTTAATCGGCACACCGTTTTTCTCAGGTTTTTATTCTAAAGACAGCATTATTGAAGCTGTACAGGCATCACATATCGCTGGTAGTGGATTTGCTCAGTTTGCGGTGTTGGCTGGCGTATTCGTTACTGCATTTTATTCGTTCCGTATGTATTTCCTGGTGTTTCATGGCCAAGAGCGTTTTGGACAAGAATCACACGACGCTCACGATGCACATGAACATCACGGCTTGGCGCCTGGCGAAAAACCTCACGAGACGCCTTGGGTTGTGACTCTTCCTCTCATCTTGTTAGCGATTCCATCGGTGCTTATTGGATTCTTGACGGTCGATGCGATGTTGTTTAGTGATTTTTTCAAAGACGTGATTTTCGTCGCAGATAAACATGAAGCGATGGCAGAACTTACGCATGAGTTTCACGGTGCCACGGCGATGGCCATTCATGCTTTGACCAGTGTGCCGTTTGCTCTGGCGCTGGGTGGCGTAGTCGCTGCGTGGTACTGCTACATGGTCAATCCCAAAGTACCAGCGTGGTTCTACCAAAAATTCAGTGCAGTTTTTACACTCTTGGATAACAAATACTACATGGACAAAATCAATGACATCGTGTTTGCGGCGGGTGCACGAAAACTCGGTTCTGGATTTTCTTCATTAGGTGACCGAATGCTAATTGATGGTTTGTTCGTGAATGGTAGTGCGAGGCTGGTTGGTTGGTTCTCCACTGTGACGCGTACTTTCCAGACTGGCTATATCTATCACTATGCATTCACTATGATCGTCGCTGTAGCCTTGTATTTGGGTTATATGCTGATGAGTTCCTGATTGACTTCAACTGAACAGTGGCACATTAAAAGTAAACCATGCAGTCAACAATTCCTTATCTGAGTCTCGCGATCTGGGCACCGATCGTGTTTGGTATGTTGGTGTTAGCGATCGGCTCCGATAGCAAGGCCAAGCTTGCGCGCCATGTGTCTCTGCTGGGTTCCTTAATCAGTTTTATGCTGACGCTGCCCTTAATCGACCAGTTCGATAAGACGGCGCATGGCATGCAGTTTGTTGAGAAGACAGCCTGGATAGAACGATTCAATGTTTTCTATCATTTAGGTATTGATGGCCTCTCGCTTTGGTTCATACCATTAACGGCGTTTATTACGTTCATTGTGGTGATCGCTGGTTGGGAGGTAATTGAGAAGCGCGTATCTCAATACATGGGTGCTTTTTTAATTCTTTCGGGCGTCATGATCGGCGTGTTCTGCGCACTGGATGCGTTGTTGTTCTTCGTATTTTTTGAGGCAACGCTGATCCCGATGTTTATCATTATTGGCGTCTGGGGTGGGCCTCGCCGTGTGTATGCAGCACTGAAATTTTTTCTTTACACCTTGCTCGGCTCTTTATTGATGCTGGTAGCCTTGTTGTACTTGTATGCACAGTCCAACGGCAGCTTTGATATACAAACATGGCATAAGCTACCGTTAACTCTGTATGGACAAATTCTTGTGTTCCTGGCGTTCCTGATGGCCTTTGCTGTCAAGGTGCCCATGTGGCCGGTGCATACCTGGTTACCCGATGCTCACGTTGAGGCGCCTACGGGTGGCTCTGTGGTGTTGGCCGCCATCATGCTGAAATTAGGTGGCTATGGCTTTCTCAGGTTTTCTCTACCGATCGCACCGGATGCGAGTCATTACCTTTCGGGGATGATGATTGCGTTATCGCTAGTTGCAGTCATTTACATAGGTTTAGTTGCGCTGGTTCAGGCCGATATGAAAAAACTCGTGGCGTATTCATCGATTGCGCATATGGGTTTTGTGACCCTAGGTTTCTTTTTGTTTGGTGAAATGGCAGTGCAGGGCGGGCTGATGCAAATGATTTCGCATGGCTTTGTATCCGGAGCCATGTTTTTGTGTATCGGTGTTTTGTATGACCGTGTTCACTCGCGTGAAATTTCGTCCTACGGCGGCGTCATCAACACCATGCCACGTTTTTCAGCTTTGTTTGTTCTGTTCTCTTTAGCCAACGCGGGCTTGCCTGGCACTTCAGGTTTCATAGGTGAATTCTTAGTCATACTCGGTTCCGTTAAATATGATTTTTGGATAGGCTGTTTAGCAGCGACCGCGCTAATACTAGGCGCTGCGTATTCTCTGTGGTTGGTTAAGCGAGTTGTGTTTGGTGAGATTGCCAATGATGATGTGGCTGCTTTAACGGATCTCAACACGCGTGAGTTTTTGATGCTAAGTGTGCTGGCGATTGCCGTGCTCTGGATGGGTGTGTACCCGGCGCCATTTACTGATGCAATGCAGACATCAGTCACTGATTTACTCCAGCACGTCTCTGCGACCAAAATCCCCCAATAACTACGAATTGTCATCGGCTGATCATGAATGAACTGAACCTGATTCCCGCTACCGCTGAGATATTTCTTGCGATTGCGATCATGGCCGTGTTGGTCGCGGGATTGTTTGTCCACGAAGACAGCCAGCCGCTCAGTCATCGCCTGTCGCTCGTTGCGGTAGTCATCACCGGCTACATTGCTATATCGGGTTTTGGTGCAAGTGGCAGTAGCTATGCTTTCCATCAAATGTTTGTGAATGATCCTATGGCCATGTTGCTCAAGTTATTTGCTTGCACGGCTACATTCATAACGTTGATTTACTCTCGCCACTATATTGTGGCTCGCGGCATGCTCAGTGGTTCTCTCAGTGGTGAGTTTTATGTGCTGGCACTGCTTACGCTGCTCGGTCAGATGATTATGATTTCAGGGAATAGCTTCCTGATTATTTATCTTGGGCTGGAGTTGATGTCACTGTCGTTGTATGCGCTGGTTGCATTGCGTCGTGATAATCCGATTTCGACTGAAGCTGCAATGAAATACTTTGTGCTGGGTGCCCTGGCTTCTGGCTTCATGTTGTACGGTATGTCTATGTTGTACGGCGCTACTGGCTCGCTTAATTTGACCCAAGTGGCTGCGGCCATTGCAACAGGCTCTACTAGCAAGACCGTCCTGGTGTTGGGTCTGGTTTTTATGGTTGCCGGGTTGGCCTTTAAACTAGGCGCCGCCCCCTTTCATATGTGGGCACCCGATGTATATCAGGGCTCACCTACGGCTGTAACTTTGCTGCTGGGTGCTGCGCCAAAATTAGCGGCATTTGCTATCTGTATGCGCTTGTTAGTGGAAGGGCTAGGCGCACTTGCTGCCGACTGGCAGCAGATGTTAGTAGTCATGTCTGTAGCCTCACTAATTATTGGCAACATCACTGCGCTGGCGCAGACGAATATCAAACGCATGCTGGCGTATTCGACCATATCGCAAATGGGCTTTATGTTGCTTGGCTTGTCATCTGGTGTCTTTACTGGCTCAACTTCTGAAGCAGCTGCAAGTGCTTACAGCGCTTCTATGTTTTATACCATCACCTATGTACTGACCACGCTGGGAAGTTTTGCGACCGTGATGCTGTTATCGCGAGAAGGTTTTGAAGCTGAGCATCTGGATGATTTTAAGGGACTCAATCAACGCAGCCCCTGGTTTGCCGGCATGATGATGTTATTTATGATTTCTTTAGCGGGTGTGCCGCCCATGGTGGGCTTTTACGCCAAGTTGTCTGTGCTGCAAGCAGCCCTTGAAGCAGGGCAGGTTGCTCTGGTTATTTTCGCGGTCATGATGTCGCTAGTGGGTGCGTTTTATTATCTGCGGGTGATAAAACTAATGTACTTCGATGATGCTGTTGATACACTGCCTCTGAGCGCACCTCAAGATATGAAAATCCTGTTGTCAATTAATGGCGCCGCGATTTTGGTATTGGGTTTGTTGCCCGGTTCATTGATGACTGCCTGCTTGCGTTCTATTACTCAGGCGCTTGCGTCCTGAAACCGAGTTCGTCATGAATACATCGTCGGCTGCCTGGTTTGTTATCGCCGTTATGGCATTGGCAGCGAATGTCCCCTTTTTTACTGAGTCCGTTTTTGGTGTGTACAAACTCAAACATGCCACCAAATCATTTGCGATTCGATTACTTGAGTTGATAGTTCTTTATTTTGTGATGATAGCTATCGCACGCGGACTGGAGTCTATGGCGGGGAATGCTTTTCCCCAGGGTTGGCAGTTCTATACAGTGACGAGTTGCTTGATGCTGGTGTTGGCTTTTCCAGGATTTGTCTGGCGCCATTTGCGCCGGCGTCAGTCAGCTGACTAGGTCAGTTTCACTGCGGCGAAACCTGCCCGCTTCTTTTACGCTTACTTCGGAGTCCAGATGGACAAACATCTGACGGAATCATTGATAAGTAGTGAGCTTGTTTATGATGGCTCGTTCATCAAGCTTCGTCGTGATGAAGTTCGTCTGCCGGATGGTACGCAAGCTGTTCGTGAATATTTTCGACATCCCGGAGCAGTCGTCATTATTCCCTTGTTTAATGATGGTAAGGTCGTCATGGAGCGCCAGTTTCGTTACCCGAATGATCATGTATTTATTGAATTCCCTGCGGGTAAATTAGATTACGGCGAAGATCCATTGCTGTGCGCTCAGCGCGAATTACGAGAAGAAACAGGATATTCGGCGAAACAGTGGAACTATCTTTGCACTATACATAATGCGATTGCCTATTCGGATGAGCACTTAGACATTTATCTCGCACAAGACTTATCTGAAGGCGAGCAAGAATTAGATGATGGAGAATTTCTCGATGTGTTTACCGCATCGACTACTGAGGTACTCGAGTGGGTAAGAACTGGAAAAATAAGTGATGTTAAAACGATCATCGGTGCATTCTGGTTAGAGAAAATACAGCGTGGTGAGTGGACACCGCCACAACAATAATTTTTATAAACTTATTTCAGATACAAAAAAACCCGCAGAATGAACTGCGGGTTTTTTATGACTATGTAAAACGTCAGTGATTAACGTTGCGTTTCAATCTGCACGAGTGGCTCTGATGCCGCAGGCGGAGCCGGTTTGCGCTCACGTGGTGCGCGAGGTGGCTCTGCAGTCGTAGCGGTAGCTTCTTGTACCTGACGCAGTTTTTCTGGGTTAGTAACCGCCATGGTCAGGCCTGCAGATTTCAGCACGTCTTCCAGACTTTCAGCACTTGCTGTAGGAGTGATTGAAACTGGTACCGGTGTGAATGCGGGTGCAGGCGCAGGCGCTGCTGGTGCAAGTACAACTTCCACTGCTGCAGGTGCAGGTGCCGGAGTGATCTGCACAGGCGCTTGCTCAACGTGAGTAGAGACAAGATCATTAGTAGCAGCGTGATCATGAACGTGCGTATCAACATGCTCGGTAGTGTGGTTAGCAGCGACAGTTTCAGTCACAACCACTGTTGAAGGCTTCGCAATCTCTGGGCTACTTGCGGTTGCAATCGGTGGGTGGGTTTCTGCGGAACTCACCGAAACTTCCGACGGATGGGGAGTATCCGCTACATAGGTATTCTCTATGAATTGCTGCACCACTTCGACTGGATTGGATTCGTTGTGATCTGCGTGTACACCAGAGTGGGCATCATCTGAACCACTATCTTCGGTCTGCTGACCATCAACCTGATCACGATCGCGACGATTACGGTTGCGACCACCGCGACGACGACGACGACGCGGCTCACCCGATGCATCTGTGGTCGATTCTTCACCGACAGGATTTAGTAAATCGGCTTGCGTAGGTTGTTCGCTAGTGATCACTGCTGTAACAGGATGAGCGGTACTACTATTGGCAGCCTCGCTACCAGCCAGCAAAGTTTTTTCTTCTACGCTTGTCGGACGTTTGTCTTCACGTGGCTGACGACCCCCCCGTTCGCGCCGTGGCTCGGTGCCGTCTTTGGGCTCACGCGCTTCTTTGGGTTCACGCGTTGGCTTGGCTTGCTTGGGTTCTTTGAGTTCCTTGAGCTTAGGCTCACGTGCATCCTTGCTTTCACGAGATTCAGCGCGTTCATCTTTATCTCGCCCGCCGCGTCCACGTCCAGCACGGTTACGACCGCGTCCGCCGCGTTCGCCACGTTCCCTATCTTTATTTTTGGCGCCTGTACTAGCAGGTGCCTCTGAGGCCGGTTTGCTGCGGAAGAATGAAAACAGCCAGGACAAAAACCCTTCTGTGGCGGGCTCATTTTTCTGCGATTTGCCAGCACTACGATCAACGATCGGTGCTGGTTGGTCAGGTGTTATGGATTTAACGACAGCTTCTTGACGTGGCTTGCGCTCTTCTTCTTTGCGCTTGCTGTAACCCACATCGGTATCACCTTCTTCGGCCATTTTGTAGCTGGCTTGCAGGTCGTCAAGGCGAGGATCATCATGTTTGATGCGCTCAAGCTTGTAATGAGGGGTTTCAAGATGTTTGTTAGGAATCAGAACGACCGATGCGCGATGGCGGTTCTCGATCTTAAGAATTTCGCCGCGTTTTTCATTGAGCAGGAAGGCCGCTACATCGACTGGGACCTGCACATGTATCGCAGCAGAGTTTTCTTTCATTGCTTCTTCTTGAATGATACGCAAGACTTGCAATGCAGATGACTCAGTGTCGCGAATATGACCAGTACCGTTGCAGCGAGGGCAGGTGACATGACTGCCTTCAGACAGCGAGGGACGCAGTCGCTGGCGCGAGAGTTCCATCAAGCCAAAGCGAGAGATTTTGCCCATCTGAACGCGTGCGCGGTCGTAGTGCAGCGCATCCTTTAGACGGCTTTCAACTTCGCGCTGATTCTTGGAGTTCTCCATGTCGATGAAGTCAATCACAATCAAACCGCCAAGGTCACGCAGACGCAATTGGCGAGCGACTTCTTCAGCGGCTTCAACATTGGTATTGAATGCGGTGGTTTCGATGTCACCACCACGCGTAGAACGCGCAGAGTTGACGTCGACCGATACTAGGGCTTCGGTGTGATCGATGACTATAGCGCCGCCAGAAGGCAGAGCTACGGTACGAGAATAAGCACTTTCGATTTGGTGTTCGATCTGAAAGCGCGAAAAAAGTGGCACGTCTTCACGGTAGCGTTTGACCCGGTGCGCCATATCAGGCATCACGTGGCTCATGAACTGCTGGGCTTGTTCAAAGATGTCATCCGTGTCGATCAGAATTTCACCGATGTCTGGCTGGAAGTAATCTCGGATAGCGCGAATGACGAGTGACGATTCCTGATAAATCAGGAAAGCACCCGGCGAAGATTTGCCGGCGCCGTCTATGGCACGCCAGAGTTGCATTAAATAATTTAAATCCCACTGCAGCTCATCGACGTTGCGACCTATGCCGGCGGTACGAGCAATGACGGACATGCCTTGGGGCAGATCAAGCTTATCCATGGCTTCGCGCAATTCCTGACGGTCTTCGCCTTCGACTCGGCGAGACACACCGCCACCGCGCGGATTGTTAGGCATTAAGACTAAGTAGCGACCCGCCAGGGAGACAAATGAAGTTAGCGCGGCACCTTTATTGCCACGCTCTTCTTTTTCAACCTGAACAACGATTTCCTGGCCCTCACGCAGAGCATCGCGGATGCTTGCGCTACGGATATCAACACCTTCACGGAAATAGCTGCGGGCGACTTCTTTAAAAGGTAGAAAGCCGTGGCGTTCTTCACCGTAGTTGACGAAGCAGGCTTCGAGAGAAGGCTCGATGCGGGTGATGATGCCTTTGTAAATATTGGATTTTCGTTGTTCGCGACCCGTGGTCTCGATATCGATGTCTATAAGTTTCTGACCATCGACGATTGCTACGCGCAACTCTTCTTGTTGGGTAGCATTAAACAGCATGCGTTTCATTATGTATGGCTCCGTGGCCTCAAGAGGCCAATGCCCGGCTAGCAGACTAAGTGTCTGTTAGATCGGAAAAATCATTGGATGCAAGCGTGGGAGCAGAACCAGGAGGGGAATATTGCCGTGGCATGCGGGTAGAGTGTTTGAAGCTCGTCGCATTAGGCGTGGATGAAACCGAAGCGTGTGCTACGGACGATCTAAGATCACACCAGCACGCGCTAACAATCCAGCCCCGATTGGCGGCTTGTTATCAGTGTGTTGGCAGTGCTCAACCAGGGTTGGTTGGAATCTCATTATCGTCACATTCAGCAAACAAAATTAGTTTCATCTGCCAGCAAGCCTTCGAGTTATGAATGGCTTACCAGACTTATTCTTGCTTTCCTGGCTTATGCCTCCGGCAATCCTGCGTCCGGTCCGATCGCAACTTCGGTGCGACCCTGACAACGCAGCAAAACCTGCATGCACAGCTTTACTATCGAATTTGCTGGGGGGCTTACAGAATGCCGCTGGCAACATGGGATCGCTTTGTCAGCGATCGCTGCGCTCATAATGAGAGGGCCCCGAATCAGACGGGGCCGATAGAGATGCCCCTGTGTAGAATGCGTTATTTATCGTTACACACTCAGCGATTTCCATCGCTCATCGGATTATATATTCAAAATGAATGACTTAGCGAGGCTTTCCGAAAATGGCCAGAGGTCTCGCAGCGAGGTGGCCGGATCATCCAACCCGCCTGCAGTTCAGTTGCTGACCATAGACTCAGAGCAGTCTGGCCAGAGAATTGATAACTTTTTGCTACGAATTTGCAAAGGCGTCCCCAAAAGTCATATTTACCAAGTGCTTAGGTCTGGGCAGGTCAGAGTGAACAAGGGCCGCATCGATGCAACCTACCGCTTGGTTGAGGGCGATATTGTGCGTGTGCCGCCTATGCGTATGGCCGAGCGGGAACATACCCATGTTCCCGCTGCGGAATTTACGATTTTGTTCGAGGACGAGCATTTGCTGGTGATCGACAAGCCCGCCGGTGTTGCTGTTCATGGCGGTTCGGGTATCAGTCACGGTGTTATTGAGCAATTAAGAGCTTCCCGGCCGCAGGCGAAATTTCTCGAGCTGGTCCACCGGCTGGATCGTGAAACCTCTGGAATTCTGATGTTGGCGAAAAAACGCAGTGCGTTGACTGCATTGCACGAACAAATCCGCGAGGGTCAGATGGATAAGCGCTACCTCACGCTAATCCACGGCCAGTGGCTGCATCGCCGCCAGCATATCAAGCTGCCCCTGTTTAAATACACCACGCCTGAAGGGGAGCGTAGAGTCAAAGTTCAGTCAGATGGACAGCCATCGCACACGGTATTCAATTTATTGCGAAAATACGGCGAATTTGTATTACTTGAGGCTGAGCTGAAAACAGGCAGGACGCATCAGATCAGAGTGCATCTCGCTTCTTCGGGCTTTCCTATAGTGGGTGATGAAAAATACGGCGACTTTGCGTTTAACCGCCAGCTGCACAAAGCGGCGGCAGGCAGGGGAGCATTAAAACGCATGTTTTTACATGCATGGAATTTACGGTTTCAGCATCCTGCGACCGGCTTGATAGTAACCATAGAATCTAAACTAGCCGCAGACTGTCAGCGATTTCTGGATAGTCTGGTGACCGACAAATCAGTCAACCATAATCCTGCGTGATTCATACGCAAGTAGAAAAAGAGTCAGGCGAATGCCCAGAAAACAATTTGACCTGATCGTCTTCGATTGGGATGGTACGCTGATGGACAGCACGGGCACTATTGTGGCGAGCATGCAAGCAGCTGCGCGTGACTTGGGTTTGCCGGTCCCGGATGACCGTTCTGCATCCCATGTGATTGGTCTGGGCTTACAAGACGCTATGCAGTTAGTGTTGCCGGATCTGGATGCCAAGTCTTATCCGCGCATGATAGAGCGCTATCGCCATCATTACTTGGCGCAAGACCAAACGCTAAAATTATTCGATGGTGTCAAAGAGATGTTGGATGATCTTGCC
>CAYUDI010000002.1:0-25181 GCA_964443585.1 uncultured Bifidobacterium sp. | reverse complement strand
GCTATTTTTTAGCTGTTGCCACTGGCAAAACCCGAGTGGGTTTAAGTCGGGCACTAAGCACAGTTGGGCTGATGTCCGTGTTTGATTCCACCCGCTGTGCCGACGAGACGTTCTCTAAACCTCACCCCGCAATGCTGCAAGAAATTATTCGGGAACTCGGTCAGGATATGCAGCGCACCGTGATGATAGGCGATACCACGCACGATCTACGCATGGCGGGTAATGCAGGCGCTGCTGGTGTTGGTGTTCAGTACGGTGCGCACCCGCGTCACGAGCTGGAAGCTTTGTCGCCTTTATATTGTGCAAGCTCTGTCGCTGAATTGCATACATGGTTAAATGAGTATGCCTAAATCTTTTTATCAGATTGTTTTGGAATGAATCAGGACATCTACATTTGCGAAGCAGCGTCACTGGAGGAGGGCGGTAAAGGTATACGCTTTCCAGTGACAGTCAATGAAGAGGACTGCACCGCCTTTGTGGTTCGCTATGGCCAACAGCCGCGCGCTTACCTCAACCGATGTGCGCATTTGCCTATGGAGCTGGACTGGACTCAGGGTGAGTTTTTTGAGTCCAGCGGCTTGTATTTGATGTGCGCTACGCATGGCGCTTTGTATGAGCCAGAGACAGGTAATTGTGCGGGTGGTCCGTGTCGTGGTGGCCGTTTGCATACGATACGAGTGGTCGAGCGAGAGAGCCAAATTTTTTGGGAGCCCGATGACTACGTGCGTCCTGCTCGTGCGTGACGACCCCCACTAGAGCTATGACTTGGCTTAGCCCTTTGAATAAGCAAGGTCTCGTTTTTATTTTATTTAATCAGTGCTTCATTAACGTCGAATGGAATTTTACTAATGAATGACGACACTCCCGGTCAAGAGCCCGCAGCAAGTACGCCGCCAGTGCCGCCACCGGCAGCAAGTACACCTGCGGCACCGCTCAATGAACCCGCCAGTTCGCCGTATGTAGTGCTGGAAAAACTTGCGCGTGACTTACTCGATGAGCAGCGCATGAATCGTCGCTGGCGTGTATTTTTTAGATTTTCAGCACTGATACTGGCGTTTATTGCAGTGTGGGCAGCCTTCGATTTCAAAGGAACGACCAAGCAAGTCAATTCGCGTCATACCGCCTTAATTGAAATCGATGGCGAGATAGACTCAGCTAGTAGCACCGGTTCAGTCAGTTCGATTTTGCCAGCACTAAATGATGCGTTCAGTGATATTGCTTCTGTGGGGCTGATTTTAAAGATGAACAGCCCAGGTGGCAGCCCGGTTCAGTCAGCGATCATTAATGATGAAATTAATCGTCTGCGCAAGCTGCATCCCGACAAGCCAGTGTATGTCGTGGTTGAAGATATGTGTGCATCGGGTTGCTATTACATCGCGGCGGCGGCTGACAAAATTTATGTCAGTCAGGCCAGCATAGTTGGCTCGATTGGTGTGTTGATGAGTAGCTTTGGATTTACGGGCTTAATGGATAAATTAGGCGTAGAGCGTCGATTGATGACAGCAGGTGAAAACAAAGGAATTATGGATCCGTTTTCCCCCTACAGTGCTAAACATAAGGAATTTACTCAGGCTATGCTCAAAGAAATACATGAGCAATTTATTGCGGCTGTGCGTAAAGGTCGCGGTAAGCGCCTGAAAGAAAATCCAGAGATATTCTCTGGATTGTTCTGGACAGGTAGTCGCGCCATTTCACTGGGCTTGGCGGATGGGTTGGGTACGGTGGATACTGTGGCGCGCGATGTACTCAAAGCAGAAGATGTTATTGATTACACCGTTCGTGAGGGGCTTTCCGATCGTGTTCTGAAAAAATTTGGTGCCGCCATCGGTGAAGGTGCTGCTCGTGTTGTTAGCAATGACTGGATGAAGCCGCGCTGATGGTTCGGCGCGTTGTAAGGCGTTCCTAGCTAGCCAGCAGTAAAAATACCGTCGGTTTTTTTCTGAATTCAGGAAATCGTCCGGCGGTTATTTCATTTTTCCAAAGGTGAACAGACTGAGTACGAACTGTTTCAGTCTCTAGCGTCAGATCAGTCGCTAAGCTAACTAAAGTCGTACCGGTGCAATGGGTTGCGATAGCTTCAATCATGGCTTCATTGCGATAAGGCGTTTCAATAAAAATTTGCGTCTGGTTTTCTTGTCGCGAACGTTGTTCTATCTGACGCAAACGACTACCTCGCAGGGCTGCATCCGTAGGCAGGTAACCATGAAACGTAAAACTCTGTCCATTTAATCCGCTAGCCATCAGCGCGAGCAATATGGACGAAGGCCCCACCAGAGGTTTGACGCGTATGTTTTTTTGATGCGCGAGCCTAACCAAATCTGCTCCCGGATCAGCTACTGCGGGCACTCCCGCCTCGGAAACCAAACCTGCATCGCGACCTGCCAACAAGGGTGCCAGTAGCGATGGCAACTCAGAGGCTGCCGTTTTCACATTCAATTCGCGAATCTCGATTTCCTGTAATGGCTTTGCCAAGGGATGAGTTACTGACACCAGCTTTAAAAATGCGCGTGCTGTTTTGGCATTCTCAGCGATGAAATAGTCCAATTGCGCGGTGGTGTGACGTACAGAGGCTGGCAGCACATCATCAAGCGCACCCGGGCCCAGGGAATTTGGAATGAGATAAAGTGTGCCGTTCATAAGTCTAGGTAGTAAACATTTGCACGCCTGCAGCACGCAGCATGCGGGTTAAGGCTATAAGCGGCAAGCCCGTGAGTGCAGTCGGATCATCGCTTTCTATACGCTCCAACAATGCAATACCCAAGCCTTCGTTTTTTGCGCTACCAGCGCAATCATAGGGTTGTTCTATCTGTAGATACGCATCGAGTTCTGCGTCTGGTAAATCTCTGAATGTGACCGCAGTAGCAACCGCATCGATCTGTAATGGTGTAGCACTACCCGGACGATTATCCAGTAGGCACAGTGCTGTATGAAATATCACGACACGGCCACGCATTTTTTTTAGTTGCGCCAAGGCGCGCTCATGATCGCCTGGTTTGCCTATCTGCTCGCCATCTAACGTAGCAACTTGATCTGAACCGATAATTAAACAAGGTCCTGAACGTTTTGCAATTGTCTCAGCCTTTGCTTGAGCTAATCTGAGTGCAGTTTCTGAAGGTGTCTCGTTGGCTAAAGGAGTTTCGTCGATGTCAGGTGAAACAACATCGAAGTCCAACCTGAGACGAGAGAGCAGCTCTTTGCGATAGGACGAACCCGAAGCCAGAATGATGTGTGGTGCTGGGGTTAATTGCATGAGTGGTCAGTAGGGGCTGAGTGACGTTGTGCGCTGATTTGCGTTCAAGCGCTAGATGGGTCTAAACTACATTGCAAGCTTAGTTCAAAATATTCGTTGTTATCATAGCGGGTTTTCTAAAGTGGTCTAATTTATGAGTGCGTACATCATCAACGCCTTTGAATTTTGTCGGCTTGCTGAAACCGCTACCGGAACCACGCCGGTGGCTGAGTTGGCGAGGTTGTGTGCTGATGTGCACGACTACAAAGGTGAGTTGACATGGTCTTTTCAGGGTGGACGTCACTCAGAGGGATTAGCTCAACTCTCTTTAGCAGTTAGCGGAGAAGTTAGCTTGGTGTGTCAGCGCTGCCTCTCACCTTTTACTCAGTCCATCAATGCCCGCAGTCGCCTGCTATTGGTAGCAAATGAAGAGCAGGCTGAGGAAGTCGAACAACGATTGGACGATGAGAGCATAGACGTTATCGTTGGCCTAGCCGCTATGGACCTTTTGGTTTTGGTTGAAGATGAAGCTTTGCTGTCCTTGCCCTTGTCTCCGAGGCACGATGTTTGTCCCAAGGGAGCCCAAGTTGTGGGCGATAACAAGCCGGAATCTCCCTTTGCGGTATTAAAAAAATTGAAAGAATAGTGTCGGTTTGCCCTAAATAAGTTGCTGAGATGATAAAAAATGTCGTATCAGAGCCTTCGTAGTCGTTTGATTACTTAGTTAATGACTAGCTATAAACGCTAGTCTGTATGTTAGAATTATTGATTGTCTGGTTTAGGAGTTCGACATGGCTGTTCAACAAAACAAGAAGACACCGTCCAAGCGCGGTATGCATCGTTCACACGATTTTCTTACACCTGCGGCATTGGCTATTGAGTCAACCACAGGCGAGACTCACCTTCGTCACCACATTAGCCCGAACGGCTTTTATCGTGGCCGCAAGGTTCTCAAGACCAAGAACGACGAATAATCTACTGGAAGCAGCAATTACGGCGTGAACAGTCATAGACTGCTTAGCGCCGTTTTTGTATCCAGAGTGCCTAATGTCGTAATGACAGCGCATGAATGATATCGGCCCACCGCCGGCCACACAGCGTCTGCCCCTGACATGACCATCTCTCTTGCTATCGACTGCATGGGAGGGGATCATGGTCCCTCGGTCACCGTACCTGCCTCCATCGCTTTTCTGAAAAGCGAATCTTCGGTCCAGCTAATCCTGGTGGGCCGCGAAATACCAATACAAGCTGAACTCACCAAGCTGGGCATTACTGATCATCCGCGCATACGGGTTGTTAATGCGACCGAGGTCGTCGAAATGGACGATCCATTGGAAACGGCATTACGACGCAAAAAAGATTCGTCTATGCGTATCGCTATTGCTCAAGTCAAAGACGGTCATGCACAAGCCTGTGTTTCTGCTGGTAATACAGGCGCCCTGATGGCAGTGTCTCGTTATCTGCTCAAAACTATGCCGGGAGTTGACCGGCCAGCTATTTGCACCATACTTCCCAATCAAAAAAATGGTCCGACGTATGTTCTTGATTTGGGTGCCAACGTGGACTGCGAACCGCACCACCTCCATCAATTTGCCTTGATGGGTTCGGCGCTGGTATCAGCAGTGGAAGGTCACGAACGTCCCACCGTTGGTTTGCTCAATGTAGGCGCAGAGGATATTAAGGGTAATGAGCTAGTTAAGCAGACAGCTGAACTGCTGCGCGCAGATCACGCCAAGGGATTGATTAATTTTTACGGCAATGTTGAAGGCAATGACATCTTCGAAGGCACGACCGATATTGTTGTGTGTGATGGATTTGTTGGTAACGTTACCTTGAAGGCGGTTGAAGGTTTGGGGCGCCTAATTAAAGGTGTGTTAGTTACTGAATTACGTAAAAGCTGGGTAGATATGTTGGGTGCACTGATAGCTCGCCAAGCGCTTAAGCGAATTTCGCAGCGATTAAATCCGTCCCGTTACAATGGAGCCAGCTTGTTAGGTTTACGGGGTTTGGTTTTTAAGAGCCACGGTGGTGAAAAAGCGGATGGTTTTGAATGGGCAATTCGTCGCGCGTTTGAAGCGGCGCGTCGCGATGTGTTAACCCGCATAGAAATTTCTATGGCAGATTTAATGCCGCAGACAGTTGATCACGCTGACAACGAACAGAAAATTGCATGACTATGTATACCAAAATCGTCGGAACCGGAAGCTTCCTTCCTCCACGACGAGTGTCCAATCCTGAGCTTGCGCAGATGCTCGCTGAACGCGGATTGGAAACGTCGGATGAATGGATAGTTTCGCGTAGCGGCATTTCTTCACGGCACTTCGCTGATCCTGGTGTCATGGCTAGTGATCTTGCCACTGAGGCAGCACTGCGCGCGATCGCAATGGCCGGACTGCAACCTAATGATATCGATCTCATAATTCTTGCTTCGTCTACACCTGATTATCTGGGGGGGTTCCCAAGTACCGCATGCGTAGTGCAACGCAAGCTTGGCATTACTAATCAATGCGCCGCGATGGATATACAAGCTGTCTGCAGTGGTTTTGTGTATGCAGTCTCCGTAGCGGATAGTTTTATTCGATCCGGTATGCACAAGCGTGCATTGGTAATCGGAGCAGAAATATTTTCACGCATACTCGATTTTAATGACCGCACTACATGCGTATTGTTTGGTGATGGTGCCGGTGCTGTTGTGCTGTCGCAGGCAGATGAACCAGGAATTCTTGCTACGCGCATGCATGCCGATGGGCGACACACAGATATTTTGTGCGTTCCCGGATCAATGAACGCCGGTGGTGTTGCCGGTACAGCATTCCTCACCATGGATGGGCAGGCAGTTTTTAAGCTCGCTGTTTCGGTATTAGAACAAGTAGCCAATGAAGTGTTGGATGCAGCGGGTATGCAAGCATCGCAAGTCGATTGGTTGATTCCGCATCAGGCAAATATACGCATCATGCAAGGCACGGCTAAAAAATTAGGTCTGCCGCTAGAAAAAATGGTTGTTACCGTCGACAGGCACGGTAATACGTCGGCAGCATCTATTCCTTTGGCATTTGATGAAGCCATGCGCGACGGTCGTATACAACCAGGTCAGCATGTACTGATGGAAGGCGTTGGCGGCGGCTTCACCTGGGGTGCTGTGTTGGCACGTCTCTGATCAAAAAATTCTGATTCCACTACGTTATGAATACCATCGCATTTGTATTTCCTGGTCAGGGTTCACAAGCTATAGGCATGCTTAATGGATTTGCCGGTAATTCTGTGGTTACAGAAACCATTGCTGAGGCATCTGACGTGCTCGGTTTTGATCTTGGCAAATTAATTCTTGATGGCCCCAAAGAAGATCTCGATCTGACCACTAACACTCAACCCGTGATGATGGCTGCGGCTGTCGCGTTTTATCGCGCCTGGGTTGCCGCTGGTGGCAAGTTACCCGGGATGGTTGCTGGGCATAGTTTAGGTGAATATTCAGCGTTAGTAGCCGCTGGAGTAATTGAATTTAAAGATGCTGTTCCTTTAGTCAGATTTCGTGCGCAAGCCATGCAAGAAGCTGTGCCTGTGGGTCAGGGTGGAATGGCCGCTATTCTTGGTTTGTCAGATGACGATGTACGTGCTGTGTGTAGTGAAGCAGCCAACGGTGAAGTAGTTGAGCCAGTTAATTTTAATGCACCTGCACAAGTCGTTATTGCTGGACACAAGGCAGCGGTAGAACGCGCATGCGACATTGCAAAAGCTAAAGGTGCTAAACGCGCATTAACGTTGCCAGTCTCTGCACCATTTCATTCTTCTTTACTAAAACCTGCGTCTGATCGCTTGCGACGGTATTTAGAAGGTGTCTCATTCAAGACGCCTGTTATTCCTATCATTAACAATGTTGATGTTGGTTTGTTGACGGATACGGATGCAATCAAAGACGCGCTGGTGCGTCAGGCAGCTAGTCCAGTGCGTTGGGTAGAAACCATACTATTGATGCAAGCCAGCGGAATGCAACGCGTGATTGAATGCGGCCCTGGTAAAGTGCTTTCCGGATTAGTCAAACGTATTACGACCGAACTTCAAACTGATGCCATCGTTGATCAGGCATCAATGGAGTCGCTTTTGGAGACCATAGGATCATGAGTAAACCTGCTGGCCTGGATAAACAGGTGGTTCTTGTTACAGGCGCATCACGAGGCATAGGTCGCGCGATAGCTCTTGAATTAGCGCGCCGCGGTGCAACCGTTATAGGTACGGCGACGTCAGAATCGGGAGCCGCAGCCATTACGGATTATTTAGCGCAATTGCATGCCGCAGCTGGGCGCGGTGTGGTGTTGAATGTGAACGATGTGGCGCAATCAAACGAATTAATCGATTCCATAAGCAAGGAATTTGGCGGTCTTACTGTTTTAGTGAACAACGCTGGCATTACACATGATCAGCTTGCCATGCGTATGAAAGATGAAGAGTGGGATACTGTTATTGCCACTAACTTGACAGCTGTAGCTCGGTTGTCGCGTGCGGTGCTGCGGGGGATGATGAAAGCTAAATACGGCCGCATTATCAATATCACCTCAGTGGTTGGTTCGGCGGGTAACCCTGGTCAAATGAATTATGCTGCGTCTAAAGCGGGTGTTGCAGGTATGAGTCGTGCGCTAGCGCGCGAGGTTGGAAGTCGTAATATCACGGTCAATTGTGTGGCACCCGGCTTTATTGATACCGATATGACAAAAGGTTTAAATGAGCAGCAAGTTGCAGCACTATTGCAGCAGATACCTGCAGGTCGCTTCGGAATGCCAGAAGATGTGGCTGCTGCTGTAGCGTTTCTGGCATCGGCTGAGGCAGGTTACGTTACAGGTACTACGCTACACGTTAATGGTGGTATGTACATGAGCGGCGGATAGCCTGGCTATACAATGTATTCATTCATACTATTAGGTACATAATTTTGTTATTAAAAGCAAAAGTCAAAAACTGAGTTCCATCGCGCAAACCTGATAAAATGCGCGCACTTTAAGTAACCTGTCCTTTGGAGGAGCAAGATGTCTGACATCGAATCCCGCGTTAAAAAAATAGTTGCTGAGCAACTTGGTGTTGCTGAAGCTGACATCAAGAATGAATCGTCGTTTGTTGATGATCTCGGCGCAGATTCTCTTGATACCGTCGAATTAGTGATGGCACTCGAAGACGAATTTGAAATGGAAATTCCTGACGAGCAGGCAGAGAAAATCACCACGGTTCAACAGGCCATTGACTACGCTACGGCTCACGTTAAAGCCTGATTTGTACGCAGCGAGTCATTTGTAAGTTTTTGGGAGCATGGTTTGAGTCGGTCAAAGCAACGTCGTGTCGTCGTCACTGGACTTGGATGCGTCTCCCCCATTGGTAACTCCGTTTCTACTGCATGGGAAGCGTTGCTGGCTGGTCAGTCTGGAATCGCTACGATTACACGTTTTGATGCCAGTGCTTTTTCCACCCACTTTGCCGGTGAAGTTAAAGGCTTCAATGTAGAAGACTACATGCCAGGCAAAGAAGCTCGTCACATGGATACGTTTATCCATTACGGTATGGCTGCGGGTATGCAAGCCATGCAAGACAGCGGACTCGAAGTTACCGAGCACAATGCCGAACGCATAGGCGTTATCGTAGGCTCCGGTATCGGTGGTTTGCCCATGATAGAGCAGACACATGCCGAACTTACCAATCGTGGTCCACGCCGAATTAGCCCTTTTTTCGTTCCCGCCTCCATCATCAATATGATTTCCGGGCACCTGTCGATCAAGTACGGTTTGAAAGGTCCTAACATTGCGATTGTGACAGCATGCACGACTGGCCTTCATTGCATAGGTGAAGCCGGTCGCATGATTGAGTATGGCGATGCCGATGTGATTATTGCTGGTGGTGCTGAATCCACCATCTCACCTTTAGGTTTGGGTGGTTTTGCAGCAGCTCGTGCGCTCTCTTCACGCAATGACGATCCTGCAACTGCGTCTCGCCCGTGGGACAAAGATCGCGATGGTTTTGTACTTGGTGAGGGCGCCGGTGTCATGGTGCTCGAAGAATACGAGCACGCAAAAGCACGCGGCGCAAAAATCTACGCAGAGCTACTCGGTTTTGGTTTGACAGCGGATGCTCATCATATGACAGCACCGTTAGAAGACGGTGATGGCGCACGTCGCTGTATGTTGGCGGCCATGCGCAACGCGGGCATCAATCCAGATCAAGTTGATTACGTCAATGCCCATGGCACTTCTACTCCGCTAGGCGATGTCGCTGAGACTGTGGCTATCAAGCGCGCTTTGGGTGATCACGCGAAAAACATAGTGGTTAACTCAACTAAATCCATGACTGGCCATTTGCTCGGTGGTGCTGGTGGACTAGAGTCTGTGTTCACCGTTTTGGCGGTGCATAACCAAAAATCCCCTCCGACGATTAATATTTTTAATCAAGATCCATCATGCGATCTTGATTATTGCGCTAACGAGGCGCGCGATATGAAAATTGACATGGCTGTTAAAAATTCATTCGGATTTGGTGGCACCAACGGAACATTAATTTTTTCTCGTGCACCGTAAACCCTTCGCTTTTCCAGCGATGTCTTTATCCTTCTGACCCACAGCACGAACTATCTGGCGGATGTCTATAGCCACCTCCGTCGTTGTGCGACCCTCAACATATCTCTCTTTGGCACTCCTGGTGATGAGTATGCTGCTGCTGTTGTGCGCCGCGATGCTGGCCACTTCTGCTACCGATGAGACAGTACTTGTTTTTCGTCAGCTGCTGATAGTGCTTTGCGTCGTAGCAGCGATCTATAGTGTTTTATCTCGTGCGCGCTTTAGAACAATCTTCTTCATTGATATTTCCGCAAGTGGCCTCATTCGCTTACGCCACACTGATCAGGCCGCGCTATCTCAATCAACAGTGCAGATAAGTGATCTACAGGAGCGTGGCGAGACAGTTCAACTTCAACGGGACTCTACGCTTTGGTCAATGCTGTTATTGCTTCGTTTTCAATCAGGGAATGGTTTGATACATACCGTGATTGTTTTGCCCGATTCTCTGGACGACGCTTCGTTTCGCGCGCTGACAAGCGCGTGTCATTGGATTGCTTCGCAAGGTGCCGAAACACAGACCTGATCGCTACTCATTTCTCGTATCAGTTGAACTTTTTAACTGAAATCAAGTCAACAACAAGAGAAGCGCTGCATTCAGACGGATTTTCGGGGGCTGTTTTGTTGGCTTCTGGTCAAATCAGCACGCAGTGACTATCTCGGGGGTTGTGCGCGTGCGAGGATTAGGGGATTGACGACAGAGCGCGAGGTAGATCAACTTTTAGTTGAGCGTGTCCAGCATGGTGACAAGAAGGCGTTCGAACTACTGGTTTCTAAGTATCAACGCAAATTGATGCGTCTTGTATCGCGGCTGGTTCGCGATCAGGCAGAAGCAGAGGATGTGGTGCAGGAAGCCTTTATCAAGGCCTATCGCGCGCTGCCGCAGTTCAGGGGGGATTCGGCTTTTTACACATGGCTCTATCGCATTGGTATCAATACGGCCAAGAATTATCTGGTAACCCAGGGGCGGCGTGCCCCAACGTCGACAGAGGCTGATGCAGAAGAAGCGGAAACTTTTGATGATGGAGAGCACCTAAGGGATATCAACACGCCTGAGTCCATGTTGGCCACCAAGCAGATTGCTGAGACGGTCAACTTTGCTATGGAAGCTCTACCAGAAGAATTACGTATAGCAATTACCTTGCGTGAAATAGAGGGTCTGAGTTACGACGAGATCGCGGTGACCATGGGCTGCCCCATAGGTACAGTACGAAGCCGAATTTTTCGTGCGCGCGAGGCGATCGCTCTCAAACTCAGGCCATTGCTAGGTACTGCCCTTGATAAACGCTGGTGATGTACTAACAACGCCAGTTATGAAGTAAATGAAGTTGTACAAGGTAGGTAGCCATGGAAAAAGACAAAAAAAATCGACTACATGTCTCTGAGCTAATGGACGGGGAGCTGGACCACCGACAATTAGCGTCGGTGATGTCGCATATCAAGCAGGTATCCGGCCGAGAGCAATGGGATACCTATCACCTGATAGGCGACACACTCCGATCAGTTGATACGACAGATGTACTTTCTAAAAATTTCAGTAAAAAAATGGCGGCACGGCTGGAGCAAGAGCCTAGTTATATACAGCCAATCAAACAGCGCGCAGTAAATATATCAGTAGCGTGGCGAGCTGCTGCGGTAGGCATGGCTGTCATTACCGGCGTTCTGCTCGCCCCAACGATTCTCTACAAGCCTGCGCAGACGAGTAGCCCACTGACCCTTTCAATACCAGACATATCAGCTCCCGCTCCCGTCCTGCTGGCTAATGGGAACAATGAACACAGTCATGCTGAACAGCGACACTATCTTCTCTGGCACCAGAATTCTACGTCGTCTTTATATGGTCTGAGAGTGAGTGCGCATGCTGTTGCATCCACTGGGCAGCAGTAAAAATAATGTCATGGTGCTAGCCCAGATCGCTCCTAAGTATTTGCTGTGCTTGCTAATAACGTTTGTGGTGTTGGTCAGAACAGCTGCAGCGCAAGAGCCGCAGTCAGCGCTGCGTGGTCTGGAGCGAGCAAGAGACGCTGCCGAGCGACTGGAATACACGGGGATTTTGATCACACAGCAGGGTCCTCTGATGCACACATCGCGCATTATTCACAAGCGCGAATCAAAAGAAGCCGTTGAGCGAATTGAAATGCTTGATGGCCCACCCAACGAGATTGTGCGTCGTGGCGAAGAAGTTACCTGGTATCTGCCGCGCGAGCGGCGCATTATTATTGATCGACAACCCGGCGCGCGTAGTTTTCCTGGTCTTGCGCAATTGAGCAACACGCAACTACTGGAGCATTACCGCTTTCGATTTTTGCAAAAAGACAGGGTGGCCGGTCGCGAAAGTACGGTGTTGCAATTGCAGCCGCTGGATGGTCTGCGCTACGGCTACCGATTTTGGATAGATACGAGTTCAGGTTTATTGCTGAGGGCGCAAAGCATCAGCGAGCGAGGCGATGTGGTGGCCCAAATAGGTTTTAGCGAAGTGACAATAGGTGCTCAGCCTTCGTTAAAAGGGCGCGATCGATTGATCGATACGCGTGGCTGGCAGACAGAAAGAGCCATCGCCGGGCCAGCGGATTTATCAGGTTGGGTTTTGCACCTGCCGCCGGGATTTGTGCGGCTGGCTGCGCAGCGTAGAGTCATCTCGGCCGCTAACAGCGGCATAGGAGAGCCTAGCGATGTGGTCCAGATCGTTTGCTCAGACGGATTGGCCAGTATTTCCATTTTCGTTGAGCCATGGTCAGCGGCTCGCAGCGCGGTCCCGGTGAGGGAGGGCGCCCTCAATATGGTCGGCAAGCGCATCGGAAGGTTTTGGCTTACCATTGTCGGCGAAGTTCCCATGACGGCCGTCCGACAGATAGCCGATTCTCTTGAATTTTCTGCCCCTGATACCAGATAGAACCCCATGAAAATAATGCAGCGTCTTTCTGGCAGTTTTACAGCTGCCACCTTCGCCGTCGCAGCGGTCATGTTCTTGCCTTTAGGCTTGGGTGTGTCCCTGTCTTCCAACGCCGTAGCGGCGGTTTTGCCTGATTTCACCGATCTGGTCGACAAAGTTGGTCCGGCGGTCGTAAATATTCGAACTACCGAGCGCTCGAAAGGCGCGATGACGCAAGGCCAAGGTGGGCCAGGGTCGGAAGATGAGGAAATGCAGGAATTCTTTCGTCGCTTCTTTGGTCAGCCACCAGGCGGTGGCGGCCAGCGTCCGCAGCCTTCCCCGCGCGGCCGAAAAGGTCCTCAGGGTGGGGATGAGCAGTCGCCAACCCCGAAGGGTGTGGGTTCAGGATTTATTATTTCTGCTGACGGTTTTGTGCTGACCAACGCGCACGTGGTCGAGGGTTCTGACGAAGTGTTTGTAACCTTGACAGATAAGCGCGAGTTCAAAGCCAAGATTATTGGTTCAGATCGTCGTACCGATGTGGCGCTCGTCAAGATTGACGGAACCAACCTTCCACGCCTCACCATGGGTGATTCCAGCAAAATTCGCGTAGGCGAGTGGGTCATTGCGATTGGCTCACCCTTTGGTCTGGAGAACACGGTAACAGCTGGCATCATCTCTGCTAATTCGCGCGACACCGGTGACTATCTACCGCTGATACAAACCGACGTTGCAGTTAATCCGGGTAATTCGGGTGGACCGTTAATTAATATGCGCGGCGAAGTTATTGGAATCAATTCGCAGATTTACAGCCGCTCTGGTGGCTACATGGGTATCTCATTTGCGGTGCCTATCGACGAAGCTATGCGTGTATCTGATCAGCTCAAATCCATGGGGCGCGTTGTGCGCGGCCGCATCGGTGTCCAGATAGGTGAAGTCACCAAAGATGTTGCTGAGTCTCTGGGTTTGCCGCGTCCGCAGGGTGCGCTGGTTGCCCGTGTTGAGCCAGGTAGCCCCGCCGAAAAAGCGGGCGTAGAAGCAGGTGACATCATTACCAATTTCAACGGCACCGTGATTGAAAAATCCGGCGACTTGCCGCGTTTGGTAGGTAATACCAAACCGGGGTCAAAAGCGACGCTGACCGTTCTGCGCAAGGGTAATAAGCGGGATCTGCCCGTCGTTATCGCTGAAATGGAAGTTGAGCAAGTAGCCAAGAAAGAAGAGAAAAAGCCTAAGCAAGAGCAGGCCCTCAACTCACTTGGCCTTGCAGTGAATGATTTAACTGAAGGTCAACGGCGCGAACTCAAGTTAGAAGGTGGCGTTATTGTTGAGTTAGCCGATGGCTCGGCTGCGCGTGCAGGCATACAGCCTGGTGATGTGATTGTTCGGTTAAACAATACCGACATCAAAGATACCAAGCAATTTAATGCGCTCGTGGCCAAATTGGACCCCAAGAAAAATGCACTGTTGCTGGTGCGACGTGGCGACGCATCTCAGTTCGTGCCACTGCGGCCTGCTCAGCCGTAAGCCAGGCACTCTGAAAAGGCTGTGACCAAGGTCGCAGCCTTTTTCTTTTTTGTAATTGAATCTTTGTAAGTGCATCTATCCAACGTGTCGTCGCCACCCAGTTTCATTTTGTATTCACGCAGTTATTGTCATCTATGCGATGACCTGCTTGTGGCTCTAAAAAAGCTCATAGGTGACGAAATGCACGTTAACGTGATCGATATTGACCTTCACGCTGACTTAGTTCAACGCTATGACGAGCTGGTCCCCGTCTTGATGGGCTGCCGGTATGGCGTGCCAGATCAACAGCTTTGCCACTATTTTCTGGATGAAAATGCGGTTAAAAGTTTTATTTCATCCCCTCCCGACTGAGCAATACCGGCGTATCTGGGTTAAACGGTCAGGGTAGGTCTCAAATCCGGTAAAATGCGCACTCTGAATAGCTTTTCAATCAAGGCGCTCGCATGGGGAAAAGCCCCGCTCAGAGCGCTTTTTTTGTACCCGCGGCAATAATGCAAAATATTAGAAATTTTTCAATCATCGCTCACATTGATCACGGCAAGTCGACGCTGGCTGATCGTATTATTCAGCTTTGTGGCGGCCTCTCTGACCGTGAAATGGAAGCGCAGGTGCTCGATTCCATGGATCTCGAGCGTGAGCGTGGCATCACCATCAAAGCGCAAACAGCGGCTCTGCAGTACAAGGCGCGCGATGGTCAAATCTACAATCTGAATCTGATTGATACGCCAGGTCACGTCGACTTCAGCTACGAGGTTAGCCGCTCTTTGTCTGCATGCGAGGGCGCGCTACTGGTGGTCGATGCTTCGCAAGGGGTTGAAGCGCAAACCGTCGCTAACTGCTACACCGCCCTGGATCTGGGCGTGGAAGTTGTGCCAGTCTTAAACAAAATCGATTTGCCTTCTGCCGATCCGGAAAACGCAATCAATGAAATCGAAGAAGTCATCGGCATTGAAGCCACGGATGCTGTGCACTGTTCTGCCAAAAGCGGGTTAGGCGTTCAAGACGTACTCGAATCGCTAATACTCAGAGTACCCGCACCCAAAGGTGATCCTACGGCACCACTGCAGGCCTTGATCGTTGATTCATGGTTCGACAATTACGTGGGTGTAGTAATGCTGGTGCGTGTCATCAATGGCACCTTGCGACCAAAAGAAAAAATTCTGTTCATGGCCACCGGAGCGCAGCATCTGGTTGAGAGCGTCGGGGTGTTTACACCGAAGTCGCTTGCGCGGGACTCGTTATCTGCCGGACAGGTAGGTTTTATTATTGCCGGCATCAAAGAACTCAAAGCCGCCAAAGTAGGAGATACCGTCACGCTGGCGGCACGTCCTGCATCTGCGCCGCTGCCCGGTTTTAAAGAAGTACAGCCGCAGGTATTTGCCGGCCTTTTTCCTGTCGAGGCCAATCAATACGATGCACTGCGCGATTCGTTGGAAAAGCTCAAGTTAAATGATGCGGCACTCATGTATGAGCCCGAAGTATCACAGGCCTTGGGTTTTGGTTTTCGCTGTGGATTTCTCGGCCTGTTGCACATGGAGATTGTGCAAGAGCGTCTAGAGCGCGAATTCGACATGGATTTGATTACCACCGCACCTACCGTGATTTACGAAGTGGTTCAGCGCGATGGTAAAACTATCTTGGTCGATAATCCTTCCAAGATGCCTGATCCCTCTAAGATAGAAGAGGTGAGGGAGCCGATAGTCACAGTTAATTTGTATATGCCGCAAGAGTACGTAGGTGCAGTCATTACACTGTGTACCCAAAAGCGTGGTGTGCAACTGAACATGGCCTACCATGGCAAACAAGTGCAGCTTACCTACGAAATACCCATGGCGGAGATCGTGCTGGATTTCTTTGATCGACTCAAATCTATTTCGCGCGGTTATGCCTCGATGGATTATGAGTTCAAAGAATATCGCGCAGCCGATGTCGTTAAAGTCGACATGCTAATCAATACTGAAAAAGTGGATGCACTAGCAATTATTGTTCATCGTTCGAATAGCCAATACCGAGGCCGTGCAGTTGCTGCAAAAATGCGTGAGCTCATTCCCCGACAAATGTTCGATGTGGCGATTCAGGCAGCGATAGGATCCAACATCATTTCGCGTGAAAACGTAAAAGCCTTACGAAAAAATGTGATTGCCAAATGCTACGGTGGCGATATCAGCCGTAAGCGCAAATTGCTGGAAAAACAAAAGGCTGGCAAAAAACGCATGAAGCAGGTTGGTTCGGTAGAAATACCTCAGGAAGCTTTCCTTGCCATCTTGCAAGTTGAAGACAAATAGTCAACGCCTGTTTAGACCCACAAAAAAGACGCCCACATGACTTTGCAATCCTTACTTGGAAATTTTGCCCTCATCTTGTTTCTGCTGACCATAGTGACAGGTTGTATTTGGGCGCTGGATAAATTTCGTCTTGCGCCTGCACGCCAGCGTGAGGCAAAAGACCTGCTGGACGAATTTGATGCACGCGCTGCGCGTCTAACCGAAAGTGGGGTTAAGCCAGACCCGGTAGCACGAGCTGAATTGGTCGCAAAACTCGAACGACAGCCTACGTGGGTAGCTTATACCGGAAGTTTTTTCCCGGTAATTGCCGCCGTCTTTCTTTTTCGCTCGTTTATGTTCGAGCCGTTTAAGATTCCATCGAGTTCCATGGTCCCCACCTTGCAGATCGGCGACCTGATATTGGTCAATAAATACACCTATGGAATTCGGCTACCAATAGTTAATAAAAAAATCATCTCCATTAACGACCCTACGCGTGGCGATGTGATGGTGTTTAAATTTCCCAAGGATCCATCACTGGACTACATCAAGCGGGTAGTAGGCATCCCGGGCGATAAAGTAGTGTACAAAAACAAGCGCATATCGATCAATGGACAAGATTTGCCCTATGAAAAATTACCGGATTATTTGGATGAAGAACGTTTGACCTATTTCACTCATTTACGCGAAAACCTGACCGGCGTTTCCCATCAGATTCTTAATGATGATCGTCTGCCTAGTTACGTGCCCAGCCCGGATGCTTTTCCTCAGCATGAATTATGCAGTTACAACCTCGAGGGATTTGAGTGTGTGGTTCCGGCTGGACATTACTTCATGATGGGCGATAATCGGGACAACAGTCTTGATTCTCGCTATTGGGGCTTCGTACCAGACAAAAATATTGTTGGAAAAGCATTTTTTGTTTGGATGAATCTGGGTGATCTCAAACGCATAGGGCCATTTCAATAATGCATTTGTCTGTGAGATACCTTGGCAAAGCCCGGGGGCCAAGAGCGCAAGGATTCTCACTGATAGGTTTTTTATGTTCATTGATTTTGATGGGTTTAGCAGGATTACTTGCAGTGCGTGCAGGCCCCAGCGTATTTGAATACTGGGCAGTGGAAAAAACAATCAAAGCCGCTTCGGCGGTGTCCCAAACGCCCGCAGATTTACGAGCAACATTTGATAAGTTAGCCTCGGCTGGTTATATCGATTCAATACAGGCTAAAGATTTAATCATCGAGGGATCTGGCGATACGATGAGAGTTAGTTTCACGTATGAAAAAAAGATTTATCTGGCTGGCCCTGTCAGCCTGCTGATTGTGTACCGGGGTTCGAATTTTACGGACCCTGAAGGAAAACCTCCTAATTGATCGCATGGCAGATGGATATCAACTCATTGCAAACTCGGCTAGGTCACACCTTCACAACGCCAGCGTTGCTGCAGCAGGCGCTGACCCATCGTAGTCACAGCAGCCTTCATAACGAAAGGCTGGAGTTTCTTGGCGACTCCATACTTAATTGCGTTATCGCCGCATTACTTTTCGAGCGCTTCGACAAGATTGACGAAGGTGATTTATCTCGTTTGCGTGCCAACCTCGTTAAGCAGCAATCGCTCTATGAAATTGCGCAGCATCTAGAATTATCTCAATGCCTGCGCTTAGGTGAAGGTGAGCTTAAGTCAGGTGGATTTCGCCGTCCCTCGATTTTGGCCGATACGCTAGAAGCATTGTTTGGCGCCATCTATCTCGATGCAGGATTTGAAGTGGCCTATGCTGTAATCAAAGAGCTGTACGAGCCCATTATAGAAACCGTTGACCCCAAAACCTTGGGTAAAGATGCCAAGACACTCCTGCAAGAATATTTGCAAGGAAAAAAATTCTCTCTGCCTCAGTACAACGTCGTTGCCACTCATGGCGCGGCTCACAACCAAGAATTCGAAGTGGAATGCGTGATCGCCAAACTCGATATACAAGTGTATGGCACGGGTGGTAGCCGTCGTGCCGGAGAGCAGGCTGCAGCGCGATTAGCACTTGAAGCAGTTCAGGCCGCTTTAGAAAATTCTCCAGCGCTGCCCAGAAAAACGCGGCAACGAACGACGCAATTAAAATTAGCGGGTATTGCAACGTTTCAGCCTGATGCACCTGCGGATGCAGCAAGAAAAAAATCGGACGATACTCTGAAGTCTGGCAAACAGCCACGCAGTACCCTGGCACAAGAGCAGGAACCATTGTTGCCCGATCCTAGCGACCCGACCAAACTTACCAGCCAAAGCAAATCAGCATGACCGAAAATACTGCCGCATCTGATTTTCGATGTGGTTACATCGCCATTATCGGCCGACCCAATGTGGGTAAATCGACGTTGATGAACATGTTGATTGGTGCAAAAGTTAGCATCACTTCGCGTAAGGCACAAACAACCCGTCATCGCATTACCGGCATACAAACCGTGCCTGATGCACAGTTTATTTACATCGACACACCTGGCTTTCAGACGCGCCATAACAATGCGCTCAACAAAACTCTCAATCGCACGGTGACACAAACCTTGCAGGCGGTTGATATTGTTTTGTTCGTTGTCGAAGCAGGCTTATTGAATGATGCCGACAAACAGGTTATCGAGTTACTGCCAGCCGATGTAACCGTCATACTAGTAATAAACAAATCCGACAAGCTAAAAGACAAAGGCCCACTCATGGCCTATGCACAGCAAGTTGCGGCGCTTCATAATTTTGCAGCGATAGTTCCTGTATCAGCCCGTCTCGGATTTCAGCTCGATCGTTTACAAGGTGAGATTCGTCATTACCTGCCGCTAAACAAACCCGTATTCGATGAAGATGATATTACCGACAGAAGCGAAAAATTCCTTGCTGCTGAAATTGTGCGTGAAAAAGTGTTTCGCTATGTCGGTGACGAACTACCCTATACCAGCACCGTCGTCATAGAAAAATTTGAACAAGAAGGTCAACTGCGCCGAATTTTCGCTGCCATACTGGTAGAGCGTAGTACGCATAAGGCCATGCTGATTGGTCAAAAAGGTGCGCGACTTAAAGAGATTTCTACACAAGCTCGCTTGGATATGGAAAAACTTTTTGGTGGCCCGGTGTATCTGGAAATCTGGGTCAAAGTGAAATCTGGCTGGGCTGACAATGAAGCTGGATTGCGCGCCTACGGCTATGAGTGAAATGCTCACTATGAATACACTCGCCGTAAGATCTGATGAAAATCCCGAGCCAGCCACACCCTCTCGTACTACACGAACCACTGCGCGCACCAGCAGCAAGATTAAACCTGTTGAGCGTGAGCACCGTATCACTGATCAGCCCGCCTTTGTGTTGCATAGCTATCCGTACAAAGAAACCAGCTTAATCGTTGAAGTGTTTGCCCGTGACTATGGTCGTGTACCGTTAATGGCTAAGGGTGCAAAACGACCTCACTCACAATTGCGCGGTGTATTGCAAACGTTTCAGCCTTTGCAAGTCGCATGGAGCGGAAAATCCGAAGTGCGCACCATGGTGTCTGCCGAGTGGGTAGGTGGTTTGCGTCCGTTAGAGCGCTCAGCGCTTTTGTGCGGATTTTATTTAAATGAATTGCTGGTCAAGCTGTTGGCGCGTGATGATCCGCATGCAGCATTGTTTGATTATTACGTCGCAGCACTCAATCAGCTGGCACATGATGAGCCAGCAGCCATCGTATTGCGAAAATTTGAGCTTGGCTTACTCAAAGAAACAGGGGTAGCAGGAAATTTAAGTTTTCTTGCGGCCACTGGCAAGGCAGTTCAATCAGATAAAAGCTACGTTGTTGATCCTGAGCGCGGCTCGCGCGAGGCCCTGGTCAGCGATACCATGCCTGTGGTGCTCGGTAAGACTTTGCTAGATATGGAGGCAGGGGATTACACCGATACAGCGACTCAGCAGCAAAGTAAATTATTGATGCGTCATTTGCTGTCGCATCACTTGAACGGGCTCACTCTTAATACGCGACAAATTTTGATCGATTTACTGCAGCTTTAATTAACTGAATAAAAAAATCATGAGCTTTTTACAACCACAACATCCTGTTATTGAATTGGGCGTCAACATTGATCATGTGGCGACCCTACGTAATGCTCGGGGGACGATTTATCCCGATCCTATGCGCGCGGCCATGTTGGCGGAACAAGCAGGTGCCGATGTCATCACATTGCATTTGCGTGAAGATAGACGTCATATACGCGACGCTGACGTAGAAGCCATACGCCCCAAAATAACCACACGCATGAATCTCGAATCTGCAGTAACTGAAGAGATGGTAGAGATTGCTTGCCGCATCCGTCCGCATGATGTGTGCTTGGTACCAGAGCGTCGCAATGAAGTCACCACAGAAGGTGGTTTAGATATCATTCGCCATTTTGACGATATACGTGTTGCGATAGAAAAATTAGCTCGACACGATATTCGCGTTTCACTTTTTATTGATCCTGACAAAGAGCAAATTAAGGCTTCAGCCGATGTAGGCGCGCCAGTGATCGAGCTGCATACTGGTCGCTATGCAGATTCTGAGGGAGCAGCACAACTGCATGAATTCGAACGCATACGACAGGCAGTAGAAATCGGTGTTGCGCACAGACTAAGAGTCAACGCCGGTCATGGCCTGCACTACACCAATGTGCAAGCAATTGCTGAAATTCCTCATATTTCAGAGCTCAATATTGGTCATGCCATCGTTGCGCATGCCGTATTTGCAGGTTGGGAAAATGCGGTACGAGAAATGAAGGCCCTCATGATTCAGTCACGATTAAAGGCCAGAAAGACTTGATGTCATGATTGCTGGTATTGGTACAGATATCATACGCATAGAACGCATAGCTGCTGCCGTGGAGCGACACGGTGATCGGTTTGCTGAAAAAATTCTGGGCGCGCAAGAACTCGAGAAATACCATCGTCGCAAAACTAAAGTTGAAGCACGAGGACTACGCTTTTTGGCAACCCGGTTTGCCGCCAAAGAAGCATTTTCTAAAGCCATAGGCTTGGGCATGCGCATGCCCATGACCTGGCGCTCTGCCCAATTTCTTAATGCCCCTAGTGGTCAACCAATTGTTGTCACTAGTGGTGCGCTTAGTCTCTTCATGCAGCAGCAGGGCTACACTGCACAGGTCACCCTGACAGATGAGGCAGAATATGCTGTTGCGTTTGTCATCGTGGAGAAGTTATGAACAAGCAGGTTCTAAATCGTCCGCTAGGGCCAGTCATGTTGGATGTTGTGGGCAAGACCCTGACCGAAGATGATCTTCGTCGTATCCAGCATCCTCTTACAGGTGGTGTGATTCTCTTTGCGCGTAATTACGCCAATCGTGAACAAGTCACCCAATTGTGCAAGGCCATACACGCAGCTCGGCCAGGCATGTTGATCGCCGTTGATCATGAAGGTGGTCGTGTACAACGCTTCCGCACGGATGGATTTACTCATCTACCCGCCATGAAGAAATTAGGCCAGCGCTGGGATGAAGATGTACTCGAATCCTGCAAGTTGGCAACCGCTGTAGGTTATGTCTTAGCTACCGAGTTACGCGCCTGCGGTATCGATTTATCATTTACGCCAGTTCTTGATTTGGATTATGGCGATTCTGAAGTCATAGGTGATCGCGCGTTTCATCGTGATCCCAGAGTGGTCACTATGCTGGCTAAAAATCTCAATCATGGTCTAGCACTAGCAGGTATGGCTAATTGCGGTAAGCATTTTCCTGGCCATGGTTTTGTAGCCGCTGACTCCCATGTGGCCATACCCGTGGATGATAGGCAGTACGCCGATGTTCTTAAAGAAGATGCCGCTCCCTATGGCTGGTTAGGGATGAGCCTTGCAGCCGTAATGCCAGCTCACGTAATTTATCCCACCTTTGATAAGCATCCTGCTGGGTTTTCAAAAAAATGGCTGACACTACTACGTGAAAAATTGCACTTTGACGGCGTGATTTTCAGTGATGATTTATCGATGGAAGGTGCCAGCGTCGCAGGCAGCGTAGTGGATGCAGCGCACGCCGCCCTAACTGCTGGCTGTGATATGGTTTTGATTTGTAATTCACCAGATAAAGCAGACCAATTACTCGACGGCTTAGACACTCGTAAAATCCGTGATGCTCTTCGGTCTGCTGAGAGATTATCTGCACTGATACCTAGCTCTCATGCAGATGATTGGGATACATTGCAAGAAAATGAGACTTATATAGCGGCTAAAAAATTAGCGAAATCGCTCACGTAACTTTTGCTACGTTGCGAATCATCTGTGTTCCATGAATATGGATGGCTTTTCAATGACTTCTAAAAAAAATACCATCAGCGAAGATAACCCAGACCCAAGGGCTGGATTAATCGATGAGATAAGCCAGCTTCCGCATCTGCCGGGGGTATATCGGTATTTTGATGCCCAAGATAAGCTGCTCTACGTAGGCAAGGCGCGAGATCTGAAAAAACGCGTTTCTAGTTATTTTCAAAAAACATTAGCAAGTCCACGTACCGCCATGATGGTCGAGCGTATCGTGCGCATGGAAACTACCGTTACACGCAGCGAAGCTGAAGCACTGCTGGTAGAAAATAACCTCATCAAAACTCAACAGCCGCGTTTTAATATTCTTTTTCGCGACGATAAATCCTATCCCTATTTAAAACTTTCTGGCGGTACGTTTCCGCGCATGGCTTATTACCGAGGTGCTGTCGATAAAAAAAATCAGTACTTTGGACCTTTTCCCAGTGCATGGGCGGTTAAAGAATCCATGCAGATTTTGCAGAAAATTTTTTTATTGCGTACCTGCGAAGATTCTGTTTTTCAGAACCGCACACGTCCTTGTCTTTTGCATCAAATCAATCGCTGTAGCGGTCCGTGCGTCAATTTCATTTCTAAAGAAGATTACGCAGTTGATGTGGATAATGCAGCACAGTTTTTGCGTGGTCGGCAAACAGAGTTGATGCAAACGCTAGAGAAAAAAATGCATGCCTTTGCCGATGAGCTCAAATTTGAGCAAGCAGCCTTAGTGCGTAATCAAATTTCGGCGCTATCGCGTGTGCTGCACCAGCAAAGCATGGAAACATCTGGCGATACCGACATTGATATCATCGCTGTGGTGGTTCATGGCGGTCGGGCGTGTGTGAATTTAGCCATGGTGCGCGGCGGACGACATTTGGGGGACCGTGCCTATTTCCCTGCACATGTGGATATGGCTCCCGTGGACAGCACAGTAGAGGCAGAAGTACTCAAAGCGTTTCTTGCGCAGCACTACATTGAAAAATTCATTCCAGCTACGCTGATTCTCAACCTGGAACTCGATGAGCCTGAATTAATGATTGCTCTTATGGAGCAGTGCGAGCACCGCATCCATCTAATTTTTCAGCCACAAGGCCAGCGCCGTCACTGGCAAGAAATGGCTATCAAGGGCGCTGACATTGCGCTGGCCAGATTGTTGGCAGAGCAGGGGTCGCAACAATCGCGTACTCGCTCATTAGTGGATGCACTGTCAATAGATACGGCAGATATCGATGCGCTCAGAATAGAGTGCTTTGACATAAGCCACACACAGGGTGAAGCGACCCAGGCGTCGTGCGTGATTTATCACCACCATCAGATGCAAACTAGCGAGTACAGGCGTTACAACATTACCGACATAACGCCGGGAGATGATTATGCGGCGATGCGTCAGGTACTTACACGTCGCTATGAAAAAGTACTGCATGGTGACGGAGCTCTTCCAGAAATCGTATTAGTCGATGGTGGCAAGGGGCAGGTAGAGATTGCACGTCAGGTATTGTCCGAACTGGGTCTAGATATCAGTTTAATCGTTGGCGTGGCCAAAGGGGAAGGGCGCAAAGTTGGCCTGGAGACCTTGTTATTTGCCGATGGCAGACCAGCACTCGAATTAGGCAAAGAATCAGCGGCTCTGATGCTGATTGCCCAGATTCGCGATGAGGCGCATCGCTTTGCGATTACAGGCATGCGTGCCAAGCGTGCCAAGACTCGCCAGACATCCCGTCTTGAAGAAATAGAGGGCATAGGTGCCAAGCGTCGCCAAAAACTCTTGGCGCGCTTTGGGGGCTTGCGTGGGGTTGCCGACGCCAGTGTCGAAGAGCTTGCATCCGTGGAGGGAATCTCGCGTCAGCTAGCTGAAGATATCTATCGCCAGCTACATTAAATTGAAAGTCTCTTTCCTGCTTCAGAGATTAACGTTACATTAGCAAAACCTAACGGCCTTCGGTGCTTACTGCTAAACGACGCATGCCCTTCAATATTCCTATTCTTCTCACCTGGTTGCGAGTAGCGTTAATTCCGCTAATGGTGGGGGTGTTCTTTTTGCCCGGGCATTGGTTAACAATGTACGAGCAGGGCGTGGCAGCAACGGCGATTTTTATTGTGGCCGCAGTGACAGATTGGTTTGATGGTTACCTCGCGCGTCGATGGAATGAGACCACGTCCTTTGGCGCGTTTCTTGATCCTGTCGCTGACAAGCTCATCGTGGCGGGAGCGCTGATATTACTAGTACAGCTAGGGCGCACTAATTCCATTATCGCGTTCATCATTGTTGGGCGAGAGATAGCGATTACCGCTTTGCGCGAGTGGATGGCGCAGATAGGCGCATCAAAATCAGTGGCAGTGAGCTCTTTAGGAAAAATAAAAACAGTAGCACAGATGATTGCTATTCCTATGCTGCTGTATGCCTATCCATTGTTTGGTGTG
>CAYUDI010000001.1:43634-48284 GCA_964443585.1 uncultured Bifidobacterium sp. | reverse complement strand
TATTGGCGCGCCACAGTAATGCGTGATGCGCTCTTTAGCGATTAATTCCAATACAAATTGCGCATCGAATTTGCGCAAACAAATATTTACACCCGCACGCGCAGCTATCGTCCAGGGAAAACACCAGCCATTGCAATGAAACATCGGCAGCGTCCAGAGATACACAGCATGCTTGGGCATATCCCATTCAAGAATATTAGAAATCGCATTGATTGCAGCGCCACGATGGTGATAGACCACACCCTTAGGATCTCCCGTTGTGCCTGAGGTGTAATTCAACGCAATCGCATCCCATCCATCCGATGGTAACTGCCAGTTGAACTCAGGATCACCTTCGTTTAGTAAAACTTCATAGTCCAACCACTCTGCTGGCACGGGCGGTGTATCGACCGTGGGATCGGCCACACCTATTACGACCAAACCAGGTAGCTCAGCACGCAAGCTATTAACCAAGGAGATATATTCAGTATCAGCAATCAATACTTTGGCTTCACCATGGCGCAGCATAAACAGTAGCGTCGAAAAATCTAGCCTCGTGTTTAAGGTATTGAGTACAGATCCCGCCATAGGAACACCAAAATGGCATTCCACCATTTCTGGAATATTAGGTAAAAGTACCGCGACCGTATCGTTTTTTTGTATGCTTCGCGCAATCAAGGCTGAGGCGAGTCGTCGGCAGCGTTCATAGGTCACTCGCCAGTTACGCCGTACAGAACCATGCACCACCGCCGGACGGTCTCCATACACCTCGGCAGCCCGGGCGATGAAATCTAACGGTGATAGAGGCAGATAGTTAACATCGCGCCTGTGCAAACCCTTATCGAAATCTGTCACTACTCGTACTCCTAATGATGATGCTGCGTTCCGCCTCATTATGTTGGCTAAGTGGTGCCTCTTGATGCTTACCTGAATCACTACTCCGACATTTTAGGTGGGATTGAACCTAAATACATCATCTGCTCCCTCGCGGTAGTTGGAATTTGCATAAGTAACTGCGAACTTATTCGTTCACAACAGCTTTTTGCGCCATTAAGCTCCAGTCATTCCATAATTTTTCTTAGAGGGTGCCATGGTGTCTAAATTTATAACGGGTATATTTTGGGTTCTGGCGGCTGCCAGTACGGCACACGCTGCCGAATCGACATTATTGAATGTTTCTTATGATCCTACGCGAGAGCTCTATCAAGATTTCAACAAAGCTTTTTCAGTCTACTGGAAGAGTAAGTCTGGCGAGGAGCTTAAAGTCAAACAATCGCATGGCGGATCAGGCAAACAAGCACGCGCCGTGATAGATGGCTTACAAGCCGATGTCGTGACGCTTGCACTTGCCTATGACATTGATGAAATTGCGAGTCGCGGATTGATCGCTAAAGACTGGCAAAAACGTTTGCCTAATAATAGCGCGCCTTACACCTCAACTATAGTATTTTTAGTTCGAAAAGGTAATCCGAAAAAAATTATCGATTGGAATGATATTGCTCGTCCTGGAATTTCCGTCATCACCCCCAATCCCAAAACCTCTGGTGGTGCACGCTGGAATCATTTGGCTGCCTGGGGCTATGCTCTAAAACAACCTGGTGGCACAGAAAAAACTGCACAGGAATTTTTGGCTAAAATTTATAAAAATGTTCCCGTATTAGATTCAGGTGCTCGTGGTGCAACCACTACATTTATTGAGCGCGGTATCGGTGACGTATTACTTACTTGGGAAAATGAAGCGTTACTGGCTATTAAGGAATTAGGTCCAGATAAAGTCGAAATCGTTGCACCGTCACTTAGCATCCTGGCTGAACCCCCAGTCGCTGTAGTCGATAAAGTGGTTGATAGGCGCGGCACACGTAAGCTGGCAGAAGCGTATCTTCAGTACCTGTATACCGAAGAAGGACAGGAAATCGCTGCGCAGAATTACTATCGCCCTACGAATGAAAAAATCAGTAAAAAATATGCATCGCAGTATCCAAAGATTAAGCTGATTACTGTGGAAGATATTGCAGGTAACTGGTCTAAGGCACAGAAAACACATTTTTCTGACGGTGGAATATTCGATCAAATTTATCTAATCAAGTAAGCCATAGTTTACTTCACTCATCAATCCCGACATCTTCGTCCCGTAACATAAACTAAAAAGGAATCCCCATGAAACCCGCTTTCAATAAGACGGGCAGGCCCCTGTTACGCCTGCTAATTGCTAGCAGCATCTTGGCAGCCTACCCTGCCTATGCTGACGACCAGCAAGAAATCAATCGGCTAAAAGCATTGATAGAAGAGCTAGACCAGCGCATTCGAGTGCTAGACCGTAAACAAGAGATAGCTACTGAAGAAGCTGCTGCGCGACAAAAGAGCACCCCTATAGTTAATGCCAGTGAAAAAGGCTTTGGTTTCAAATCAGCCGATGGTGACTTTGAATATAAATTAAGAGGTGTTGCTCATTTTGATTACCGCCGCTTTGAAGGAAATAGTGCAGCGTCGACGATCTATGATGGGTTTTTATTCCGACGTATTCGCCCCACCTTCGAAGGTACGGTATTTAAACATTATGGATTTCGCTTTACTCCCGAATTTGCTGAAAGTGGTGATGGCTCAAGTACCTCTGGTATTTCACAAAATAAGGTACGTGTAGTCGATGCTTATTTTGATATCAAACATAATCCAGCTGCATCTGTACGCTTAGGTAAATTCAAACCTTTCGTTGGTTTAGAGCGTTTGCAAGGTGCTGCCGATACCAAATTCATTGAGCGCAGCTATGTTAGTAATAATTTTCTTCCCAACCGAGATCTTGGCGTATCGCTCTTCGGTGAAGTTGTGGATAAAAAAGTAAATTACGCCGTAGGTATTTTTAATGGCATTAGAGATGGCGGAGAAAATTTTACCTCACAAGATGAAAACAATGCCAAAGACTTTACAGCTCGTATTTTCACCACACCATTTGCAGGCACTGACAGTAAACTTGCAGGCTTGGGTGTAGGCATTGCTGGTACCTGGAGCAGCGCGACTAACAATGCACTGTCCTCTTACAGAACACCGGGTCAGGCCTACAATTTCTTTTCTTATAGTAGTACAACAACATCCAATGGCAGCCGTAATCGCATTTCACCGCAAGCCTACTACTATCGTGGTCCGTTTGGCTTACTCGCAGAATACGCTACGGTCGACCAGGCTGTCATAAAAGGAGCAACGACAGACAAGCTAAAAAATAACGCGTGGCAGATTTCAACTTCATGGCTACTAACTGGGGAAGATGCCTCCTTTGGGGGAGTCAAACCTTTGATGCCTTACAGGCCTGGGCCGGACGGAGGCTGGGGAGCAGTGGAGTTAGTGGCTCGCTATCAAGAAAATAATCTCGACGACAAAGCCTCCACCTACGCCGACACTACAAGGGGCTTTGCCACGGCGGCCAAGACGTGGGGTGTGGGATTAAATTGGTATTTAGCCCAAGGCTCCAAATTTGCCGTTAATTACGACCTAACCACTTTGGACAACGTTACTACTGGTACGGTTTTGAAAGGCGATAAAGAGCACTTCCTGGTCGCCCGCTATCAACTAGCATTCTGATTTACACATCACTCCTCTTGCCGGCCCCGGAGCGAAGCACAGGCTCCGGGGCCGGGCCTTATTTGAAATTCGTCTAAAGAAATGCCAAAAAATTCGTTTTGTTTATATGCGCTGAATGCAAAGATCTCACCTCTTTGCATAATTAAGCAATAAACATGTTTTCCGCCCACGGCTTACTGCCGCGTTCTAATCAACCTGCCCGTGTATTGCCTGGCTTTTCATTGGCCTTAGGCTTTACGGTATTTTATTTGTCGCTGGTTGTTTTGATTCCTCTCTCTGCTCTGCTATTAAATACACTACAGATGAGCTGGGAAGCCTTTTGGCAAGCTGTCAGCTCACCTCGCGTTGTGGCTTCGTACAAATTAAGCTTTGGTGCTGCACTGGCTGCCGCTGCTGTTAATGCGGTCTTCGGTACCTTGCTTGCGTGGGCGCTGGTGCGATATGAATTCCCTGGCAAAAAACTGTTAGATGCATTGATAGATTTGCCGTTTGCTTTACCTACTGCGGTTGCAGGTATTGCGCTAACTGCGCTATATGCACCTAATGGATGGATAGGACGTCATCTTGAACCGTGGGGCCTCAAAGTTGCGTTCACACCTCTGGGTGTTGCAGTCGCTCTGGTATTCATAGGATTACCATTCGTTGTGCGCACCATACAACCGGTATTAGAAGACACCGAAAAAGAACTGGAGGAAGCCGCTGCCTGCCTGGGTGCTAATCGCCTACAGATTTTTAGCTACGTGATTTTCCCTGCGATTTTTCCCGCACTATTAACCGGTGCTGCGCTCGCCTTTGCACGTGCACTGGGTGAATATGGTTCGGTCATTTTTATCGCTGGCAATATGCCCATGGTGTCTGAAATCACACCGCTACTAATCATCACTAAGCTGGAGCAATATGACTATGCCGGCGCTACGGCCATTGCGGTTGTTATGCTCGGCGCCTCGTTCGTAATGCTGTTAGCTATCAATCTTTTGCAAGCATGGATGCGCCGTCGCAATCATCAGGAAAGTCGCTGATATGACTGTATTTTCTTCAACTCTACCCAGAGCAGCGTTGGTTGAACCGGCCTATACGCCTAAGGCAATAACTGAGCCT
>CAYUDI010000001.1:41616-43624 GCA_964443585.1 uncultured Bifidobacterium sp. | reverse complement strand
GGTTAAAAGTATCAATGATACTAATTGCATTGGCCTTTGCATTTTTATTTTTGCTAGTCCCTCTAGCCGTCGTATTTACCGAAGCGTTTAGAAAAGGTTGGCAGGTTTACGCATTGGCTATAAGCGATCCAGATGCCTTATCTGCTATACGCCTAACACTAATGACAGCAGCTATAGCGGTACCAGCAAATTTAATTTTTGGTGTTGCAGCCTCGTGGGCAATTGCAAAATTTGAGTTCCGTGGTAAGAGCTTGCTGCTTACGCTGATTGATTTACCTTTTTCTGTTTCACCCGTTATATCGGGTTTGATTTATGTATTGTTGTTTGGCGCACATGGCTGGTTTGGTGCATGGCTAATGGAAAACGACATACAAATTCTGTTTGCAGTGCCTGGCATTGTGATGGCTACCGTATTTGTAACCTTTCCCTTTGTGGCACGGGAACTGATACCTCTGATGCAAACACAGGGCAATGAAGAAGAAGAGGCCGCACTCGTACTCGGTGCCTCTGGCTGGCGCACTTTTTGGCATGTGACTTTACCGAATATTAAATGGGGCCTGCTATACGGCGTAATTTTATGTAATGCGCGTGCTATGGGCGAATTTGGTGCGGTGTCTGTGGTGTCAGGGCACATACGTGGCGAAACCAACACCATGCCGCTGCAGGTTGAAATTCTTTACAACGAATATAACTTCGCTGCAGCATTCGCCGTTGCCTCATTACTCGCTTTACTGGCATTAGTCACATTGGCACTCAAATCATTTATTGAATGGCGCATACACCACGATACAACCGTAGCACAAAGGGAGCTTACCGTATGAGCATCGACGTAAAAAACATAGGCAAACGGTTTGGCGAATTTGTCGCATTAAATGATGTCTCACTTTCATTTGCAACAGGTGAATTAACCGCTTTGCTCGGGCCCTCTGGCTGCGGCAAAACGACTCTGTTACGCGTAATCGCTGGTCTGGAGCAAGCCGACCAAGGTCAAGTCATACTCGATGGTGAAGATGCCTCAGTACGCCATGTGCGTGAACGTCAGGTTGGATTTGTATTTCAACACTATGCTTTATTTAAGCACATGAGTGTTTTTGAAAACATCGCATTTGGATTACGTGTTAAACCAAGAGCGATTCGACCAAGCGAAGCGCAGATAAACGAAAAAGTCATGCGCTTGCTATCACTTGTGCAGTTAGACTGGCTGGCTGACCGCTACCCATCACAACTCTCTGGTGGGCAGCGTCAGCGTATTGCGCTGGCACGTGCATTAGCGGTCGAACCGCGTGTTTTGCTGCTAGACGAGCCTTTCGGTGCGCTTGATGCCAAAGTACGTAAAGAACTACGGCGCTGGCTGCGTCAGTTACATGATGAATTGCATGTCACCAGTATCTTTGTCACCCATGACCAAGAAGAAGCACTCGAAGTAGCTGACCGTGTCGTGCTCATGAACAAAGGCAAAGTAGAACAAATAGGTACACCAGAAGATGTCTATAACCATCCGGCATCGCCATTTGTGTATGGATTTTTGGGAAATGTGAATCTGTTTCACGGTCGAGTACATCAAGGCATATTAAATACTGGCGGCACTACTCTCCCCGTATCCAATCTGACCGAAGCTGATCAACTAGAAACCGTTGGATATGTTCGCCCCCACGAACTCGATATCGATCATTACACACCAGGTGCTGAGGGTATCATTGCTCAACTAAAACGTGCGCATGCCATTGGACCGCTGGCTCAACTGGAACTCGAAGCTGATGACGACGGCCGTATGATTGAAGCCGTTTTATCAGCCGAGCGATTCGCGCAGCTGCAATTGAAAACTGGATCTACCGTCGTTGTAAGACCACGCCGTATCCGTGTTTTTAATGATCGTGCTGGATAAGCAGCCAAGACTAAGGAATTTAACGTGAATTTTCAGCAGCTACGCTCCGTACGCGAAACGATACGTCATAATTTTAATTTGACTGAAGTTGCCAACTCTTTGTTTACATCACAGCCCGGTGTC
>CAYUDI010000001.1:35221-41606 GCA_964443585.1 uncultured Bifidobacterium sp. | reverse complement strand
CCGAGAGCTTGAAGAAGAACTTGGTATCGATATCTTTGAACGTAATGGTAAACGACTAACTGGCTTAACCGAGCCTGGCAAAGAAGTGTTACATATCATTGAACGCTTATTACTCGAAGCAGATAATCTTCAGCGTGCAGGACTAACCTATTCAAGCAAGAGTACAGGTACACTTTCTATTGCAGCAACCCACACACAGACGCGCTATGTTTTACCGGGGGTAGTACAAAAATTTCGCGCAACTTTTCCAGATGTACGTATCGCTCTACAGAAAAGCGCACCCGAGCACATCGCTGAATGGGTATTGTCTGGCAAGGCTGATGTAGGAATTGCTACGGAAGGTTTGTCACGCTTTGAGGGATTAGTCTCTTTCCCTTGCTATGAATGGCACCATGCAGTTGTTGTACCTGCTGGCCATCCGTTGCTAGCACTTAAAAAAATCTCATTACAAGACTTGGCCGAGCATCCGCTCATTACCTATGATCAGGGCTTTACTGGTCGCGGTCATATTGATGAAGCCTTCAGAAAAGCGGGCATAGAAACCGATGTAGTACTCACTGCGATGGATTCTGACGTGATTCAGCAATATGTCTCACTTGGTCTGGGTGTAGGTATTGTTGCCTCAATGGCGGTAGATCATTTACCCGATAGCCTTAAAACTATTTCAGCTAGCCATTTGTTTGCAACCAATATCACGCGAGTGGCTGTGAGGCGCGGCGCTTTTTTACGTGAATATACGATAGATTTTATTCGTGAACTTGCACCGAAATTATCGCTCAAGGAATTGGGCGAGGTGGTGAGCTGGAGGAAGTAGAAGCAGGACTTACAAAATATCAGATTGATGGAATCTTGAACTAGTATTTTTTCTATTCATTTTTTCTAAAGATGAAATATCGCAGCACATTAATGTATTGGGTATAACAACATCCCGTATAGTTCTTGTGCGTTCCTCAACTAATACAAAGCCAAAGCGAGAAAATAATCGTTGTGCGGTTCGACTGACATCTGCAGTAATGGTACTAATTCCTTTGGTGGTCGCTTTTTCGATTATGCGATTCATTAGCATAGAGCCTAAACCTTGCCGGCAATACATACCCGAAACAAAAACATGCTCAATATAACCATGGTCTTGTAAATCACCGTAGGCTGCAATAACACCATTGACCTCCACCACAAAAGGCTTAAGCTCCCGCATTCGTATAACCCATAGCTCGGGATTAAGAGAAGCTCCTACCCATGCTTCAATTTGTTCAGCCGTATAGTCAACACATGCCAGTTCTCGAATTGACGACTGAAAAACTCTAGAGAGTTCTAACTCGTCTCCTGGGCAAAATTCTCTGATCAATAGGGTCATTTGATTCAGCCAGCGAGTCAACTTATTCCAGGTAACTAACTACGTATTTTTGCATTGCTTATGTATCAGGGCGGATCTGGTGTCACCAATCTGACATGCGGAAAATAACTCTTGTAACGACGAGTATCTCGGGTAAGTACCGGCAGGCCACTGACAGCGGCATGGGCGCCAATAAAAAAATCTCCGAGCACATTATTTTTCACGCCGCTGCTACGGCGGTATTGCACAAATGCTTTACCTGCCAAAAACAAGGCCGGCTTGGGGATCTCGAGCATACGCATCTCCATGCTATCAAGCACTTGGTCTAGGGCCTCAACGGTAGAAAAAGTCAGCGATAACTCTGAGTAGATGATCGGGTTAATAACGAGCTGGTGGACCCTGGACTGCGCCTGCAGTTGGGTAACTGACCAGTCAGCCCAGTCAGGGTCGTTCCTAAGCACATCGACGAGAACGTTCGTGTCGACCAGCATCAGGCCTCACCACGTAACAAGTCCATTAAGTCTTGGGTTCGCCACTCGACATCAGCCTTGCCTCGAACGGCCTCGAATCGATCAGGCTTGCGTTTGGCCGAACTCTCGGCCTTGTGGATCACCACTTCGCCGTCCTGATTTACAGCGAAGTCCACCGGCATGCCCGGCTTCAAGCCAAGTGCGTCGCGGATCTGCTTGGGGATGGTGACTTGCCCCTTGATGCTTAGGGTGGTGGGCATACAACCTCCAATGTTTTACTGGTGATTGTATGGTAATACCGTAATAGGCCGCGGGCAAGTCATTTGTTTTTGATAACTCGTAACATTTACATTGTCTGCGGTAAACCCAAAAAACCAGGTTAGGCACTCCATGGACAAAAAACTTTTGAATAAGCTAGCGCACAGTATCTGTCAGCAAAAACGATGCTTTATAAAATGTATATACGATTGACTTGATGCACTAATCCGCAGCGAAGCTGCTACTCGAAGTACCTGTCTGCCAGAATAAAACCGCCGCCGCTGAGCCGCTTGTTATCTATGATGTATCCCCTGAGGGTGAACTCTTCGAGGATGGTTCTGACCCACTTACGAACCAGTTGCTGTACCAACTGAGCTACATCAGCACATTGATACATCTGACAAAAGCATCCACAGCAAAGAAATCGTATGTAAGCAATTCGAAAATTGCATGACTCACATACGAGCTGTCTTATTTTTCAGCATGGTAGCGCGTGACCACCTCTACTTCATTGCGAGATCCTAAAAAGACCGCAACGCGCTGATGCAATGTCGTCGGTTGTATATCCAGTATCCGCTGCTTACCATCCGTAGCAGCACCGCCTGCTTGCTCGATGATTAGTGACATGGGATTGGCTTCATACATGAGACGCAATTTACCTGGCTTGTCTGGCTCACGCTGATCAGCGGGATACATAAATATCCCACCACGGTTGAGTATGCGATGGACATCGGCCACCATCGAAGCTATCCACCGCATATTGAAATTTTTTGCCCGCGGACCGGTTTTTCCTTCTTCGAGTTCTCCTACGTAGCGCTTGACGGGCTCGTACCAGTGACGGGAATTTGAGGCATTGATTGCGTATTCCGCTGTGTCAGCAGGTATTTGAATATTCCGTTGGGTCATCACCCACGAACCCATTTCTCTATCTAATGTAAAGCCATGCACACCGTTACCAGTCGTCAGCACCAACACTGTTTGTGGTCCATACACGGCGTAGCCAGCGGCTACTTGCATAGTACCGGGCTGAAGAAAATCCTCTTCTGTGGGTGTAGCCATACCATCGGGTGCTTTAAGCACTGAAAAAATTGTGCCTATCGATACATTCACATCGATATTGGATGATCCGTCTAAAGGATCAAACAACAACATGTACTCACCTTTGGGGTAACGGTTCGGTATGGGATGTATGGTTTCCATTTCTTCCGAGGCCATGGCCGCTAGGTGACCGCCCCACTCGTTTGCTTGCAGCAGAATTTCATTCGAAATAATGTCGAGTTTCTTTTGTATCTCGCCCTGTATGTTTTCAGTTTCTGCCGTACCTAATACATCACCGAGCGCGCCTTTGCCTACAGCATGGCTAATTGTCTTGCATGCTCTGGCCACAACTTCTATTAGTAACCGCAATTCTGCAGGAATGGAGTTATTTAATCGCTGCTCTTCAATCAGGTACTGCGTTAAGCTGATTCGTTTCATGGCGTGTCTCAGTCGTAGTAATAGTAGTAATTTATTTTGATAACGATTTACCGATGACTTCAACAACATCATTGGATAGTTTGCGTGTACCTGCGACTTTTTCTAAAGCTAATTTCATACTCGCCTGTAGCACTGGAGTAAATTTACGCCATCTGTCCATGCTACGCGCTAGCCGAGCTGCTACTTGAGGATTGATTTTATCAAGTGCAATCACCTGCTCTGCCCAAAATAGATGACCACTACCGTCGATGGCATGAAATTGCACTGCATTGCTATTGCAAAATGCGAATATAAGGCTACGCGCACGGTTAGGATTGGTTAGTGAAAAAGCCGGGTGTTGCATAAGCTTACGTATAGATTGTGTATCTGTACTTGGTGCTGATGCTTGCAAGCTAAACCATTTATCAATCACCAAGGCTTCATTTTCAAAATCAGTATAAAAATGTTTAAGGGCTTCTTTAGTCCCTGGCGTCTGGTGAATATTCATCACAGACAGTGCGGCTAGTCGATCAGTCATATTAGTTGCTTGATCGAGTTGATCCTGCATTAACTTATGGACTGCACTGTCGTTTAATTCTGCAAGATAACCCAAGGCAGTATTGCGCAGCGCACGACGCCCAGCCGATACTGCATCCGGGCTATAACTTCCGGGCTGATGATTGGCGTGGTAGGCATCAATGAAGTCTGCACGCAGTACATGTGCAAGATAATTACGCAATGCACAGCGCGCGTAGTGTATTGCCTGAGGATCAATGACTGTTACTTGCTCCGCAATCATTACCTCAGAGGGTAAGGTCAACACCAGATCACGGTAAGCCGCATCCAATGATGCATCACGTAATAACTTACCCATCGCCTCCGAAAGAAGCTCATCTAAGCTGGTGACAGGATAGGCTTGATTGGGTCCCACACCTTGTTCGCATAAGCTTAGTAGACGCCTTGTTGCCAAGCGCTGACCTGCTTCCCAACGATTGAATGGATCGCTGTCGTGCGCCAACAAAAAAGCTAATTGCTGATCACTATAGTTAGCCTCTAATGCAACTGGAGCAGAAAAATTACGTAACAGTGAAGGTACCGGCGGCTGTTTAACACCGATAAACGTGAAGCGTTGTTTTGATTGAGTCAATTCAAGAACGACGGTCGTAGGAAGCGTTCGCGCTGGCTCAGCACTACTACCATCACTCTCCAGTTGCAAAGGTAAATCATTACCGTCTGCATTGAGCAAACCCACAGCGACAGGTATATGCATAGGCTGTTTGAGAGATTGGCCTGGTGTCGGTGGACAGAATTGCTCTAGCTCTAGCGTGAGTGTCTGCGCTGCTGCATCATATGTCGTTGTTGCAGTTACGCGCGGCGTTCCAGCCTGGCTATACCACCGTTCAAATTGGGAGAGATCACGGCCATTAGCATCAGCCATCGCGGTACGAAAATCATCGCATGTGACTGCCTGACCATCATGGCGTTGAAAATACAAATCCATACCCTTGCGAAAACCATCACGACCCAACAAGGTTTGCAGCATACGAACGACCTCAGCACCTTTTTCATAAATGGTTAAGGTGTAAAAATTGTTAATTTCAACATACGAATCTGGCCGCACTGGGTGAGACATGGGGCCGGCATCTTCTGGAAATTGTGCTTGTCTGAGTACACGCACGTCTTCTATGCGCTTGACTACTTTACCGCTTTCGCTGCCCATCATATCGGCAGAAAATTCCTGATCTCGAAAAACAGTGAGGCCCTCTTTAAGCGACAACTGAAACCAGTCACGGCAAGTAACTCGGTTACCTGTCCAGTTATGAAAATATTCATGCGCCACAACAGCTTCAATATTGGCATAGTCAGCATCGGTGGCAATACGTGAATTAGCCAATACATACTTGGTGTTGAAAATATTTAAGCCTTTATTTTCCATCGCGCCCATATTGAAGTCAGATACTGCAACAATCATGAAGCGGTCGAGATCAAGCTCCAAACCGTATCGTTCTTCATCCCATCGTATGCTGCGTATAAGCGATTGCATCGCATGCGAGGTCTTGTCGAGATTACCTTCTTCAACCCACACTTGCAGAAGCGCCTGCTTACCTGATTTCAATTGTATGGTTTGTTCTTCACACACCAACCGCCCAGCGACCAATGCAAAAAGGTATGAGGGCTTGGTAAATGGATCTTCCCAAAGAGCGTAATGACGTCCATCACCGATATCACCCTCTTCTATCAAATTTCCGTTAGATAGCAATACCGGATATTTTTTCTTGTCCGCGCGCAGCATCACGCGATATTTGGCCATCACATCAGGTCGATCAAGGAAGTATGTGATTTTACGGAAGCCTTCTGCTTCACATTGCGTGAAAAAATTATTATTTGAAACATACAGACCCATGAGTGAGGTATTAGTTTCTGGGCATAAGCGCGTTTCAATTTCTAATCTCACCTCATCTGGCGCATTTGGAATAATTAATTTTCCATGACTAAGGCTGTACTGACGTTTACTTAACGTTTTGCCATTCAAGCGCAAAGCGACTAATTCGACATCATCGCCATACAACACTAATTCTTTATCGTTGCTTGCAGGATTGCGCCGCAAAATACTCAGTGCAGCAACGTGGGTAGCTGTTGGGTCAAGATCAAAACCCATGTCGATACGTTCTACCCAAAAGGCTGGTTGGGTGTAATTATCACGATGAACTATCGTTGCAGTATCTGTACGCATGTCAAATTAACGGTAAAGTGAAGGGTGTTGATGCGAAATTGCATTCAAGGATGCATTTTACCAAGCCAGTGACCCTTTACGCTTAAGGAAATCTTCCTGCGCTCGGTCTAACAGACACTATGGATTCTTGACTAT
>CAYUDI010000001.1:30324-35211 GCA_964443585.1 uncultured Bifidobacterium sp. | reverse complement strand
CCTGCTGTTGTTACTATCGGGTTGCGCCACCACTATACGAAGCGAAGTCACGGCTTTTAGTCAATGGCCCGACTCAGTATCTACCCAAAATTTTGGGTTTATTACCGATCAAGCATCTCCGCAAACACTGGAAAATCGTCGTTACGCAGAATTAATTAGTGCTGAATTACAAAAATTAGGAATGCATGAAGTCGCAATAACTGAAGCGCCGCAGCTGCTGGTTGATTTCAAATCCTCAGTCACTTCGCGAGAAATGCGTGTCATTGAGACAGTCCTGGTGGATTCTTGGTTTGGTACACCATGGTACGGCCCAGGATTTTATTATCCTTACTCAGGCTGGCCTGGATATGGCCCATCGCTATATGGCCCTGGATGGAGTGGCAGACCGGCAGTACAACGCGTAGAGCGACGGTTTGCGGTATTTAATCATGAGCTTAAGCTAACGATTACGGATGCGGTAACTAAGCAATCATTGTATGAAGGTACTGTGCGCAGTGAAAATAAAGAAAGCAATCCGACTAAGATAATGCCTTATCTGGTATCGAGCTTATTCGTGGAATTTCCGGGAAAGAACGGAGTGCCGCAGCGTATAGAATTAAAAGTAACGAATTAAAGCAAACAAGCGTGCAGTGCTTAACAAGGTACGTTCAATCTCACGTCACATACGCAACGGATGCCCAGGTGATTAATGCCAGTAGCAGTATGGCTGCTACCAGCACTAGTAACAACCTACCAAACTTTGGCGTCTGATCTGAAATCACCGGCTGCTCTTCTGGGTGCTTCATGGGATTATCGTCAAAGTCTGGCAAATCGTTCATGATGAAAGCTTAAGGTAAAAGAATAGTTGATCCAGTTGTTTTGCGCGACTCTAAATCTCTGTGTGCTTGTTGCGCATCTTTGAGTGCATAACGCTGATTAATTTCTATCTTAATCTTGCCACTTTCAACCATCTGGAAAAGATCAGCTGCCATAGCTTCCAAGTCGCTACGTTGCGCGGCGTAGTTAAACAACGAAGGCCTTGTTAGAAATAACGATCCACGCGTAGCTAATTCATTGAGCGAAAATGGTGGCACAGGGCCCGATGCAGAACCGTAGCTGACCATCATGCCCAAAGGTGCTAAGCAATCCAGCGACTGTATAAAGGTATCTTTGCCGATTGAATCATAGACAACAGGAACACCTTTACCACCGGTGATTTCTTTAACGCGCTCAACAAAATTTTCTGTGTTGTAGTTAATTGTGTGAGTGCAGCCATGAGCTTTAGCCAATGCGCCTTTTTCATCACTGCCTACGGTACCTATCATGGTCACGCCTAGTGCTTTGGCCCACTGACACGCAATTAAGCCCACGCCACCAGCTGCAGCATGAAAAAGAATGGTCTCGCCACCTTTCAACGGAAATGTGCGCTTAAAAAGATATTGCACAGTCAGTCCCTGCAACATCATGGCAGCAGCGGTTTCGAAACTAATGGCATCAGGTAATTTAACCAAACCAGCCGCAGGCATGACACGCAGATCGGCATACGAGCCTGGTGGACGCGCGGCGTAAGCCACACGATCACCTACTTTGACGTGTTTGACATCTGGGCCAACGGCTTCAACAACACCTGCACCTTCCATGCCCAAACCTGTAGGTAATGGCAGGGGGTACAAGCCGGTACGAAAATACACATCAATGTAATTCAAACCTATGGCATGTTGACGCACGCGCGCCTCACCCACACCTGGTTCACCTACTTCAACATCGACGTATTCCATAACCTCAGGGCCACCATTAGTAAAACATTGAATCGCTTTTGCCATGATTATTCCTAAAAAATATAAGTAAAACTGGTACTAACAATTACATAATAATTCGTGCAGCGCTACTCACCTTTAAAAACAGTATTAAGGCACGGCGCAACGAAATCAAAACGTGCCAGGAAACGCACCACCGTCCAATAATATATTTTGACCTGTCATGTAACTCGCATGAACACTGCATAAGAAAGCACAGACGGCACCAAATTCGGCTGGTGTTCCAAAGCGTTTTGCAGGATTTGCATTACGACGAGCAGTTATCAATGCATCGACAGGCTGACCCGTAGATTTTGCAGCTGCATCAAAAGTTGACCATAAACGATCTGTCTCAAAGGGGCCAGGCAACACATTATTGATAGTGACGTTTTTGTGGGGTGTGGTTCTGGAGAGCCCAGCTATGAATCCTGTCAGGCCAGAGCGAGCGCCATTGGACAGAGCCAAAATATCTATCGGTGCTTTCACTGCACTCGAAGTGATGTTAATGATGCGACCAAAACCTCTGTCCATCATGCCATCAAGCGTAGAACGAATTAATTCGATCGGTGTAAGCATGTTGGCGTCAATAGCGGCTATCCATTGATCCCGATCGAAATGTCGAAAATCGCCCGTAGGTGGACCGCCTGCATTGTTAATAAGTATGTCGGGGTTAGGACAAACGGCTAATGCGTCTGCTCTTCCCTTGGCCGTGGTGATGTCTGTGGCGACGGTAGATACCTTAACGCGATCACCGACGCTTTTGCGGATTTCATTAGCGGTAGCTTCCAGTGCCTCCGCATTGCGTGCAACAAGCGTTACATGAACTCCTTCATGAGCTAACGCCTCAGCACAACCGCGACCCAGCCCCTTGCTTGCTCCGCACACTAAAGCGTGCCTACCTGCGATACCTAAATCCATAGCTCGTCTCCTTCGTTATATTTTTATCTAGTTTAGCCGCTGCACCCTGCAGTGACGGCAAATTAAGCCCCGTTGAACACACTACAATGACAGTCTCAGGATTTTTTTGTGGACAGCAAATAAATACCAGACAACACCAGCGCTGTTCCTACTAATTGTATGGCTGTAATGGGTTCGTCCAATATCCATGCTGCAAGAAACAAGGTAGATACAGGGCCTATCATTCCAGCAAGCGAGGCAACCGGCGCTCCTACGCGGGCAATTGCCATCATGGTGATGAAAACAGGTAGCACGGTACAAAAAATAGCATTCAATAACGACAATTGATAAATCACTATCGGCTGCATCAGTGTCTGCAAAGGGCGCAATAGTAAAAACTGACCCACTGACGCCGCCGCCGACACACACATGACATACGCCACCAGCCTGATGGTACCCACACGCTGCACCAACTCACCTGAAAACAGTAAATACATACCGTAAAACACCGCGCTACCCAGGACAAAAGCCCCGCCTAGCCAAACATCAGAGCCACTCGTTCTTGCATCATGCAGAAATACTAATACTGTGCCGCCATAACAAATGCCCAGGGCCAGCCACTCGGTTCGGCTGACCCTTTTTTTAAGTAAAAATACGGACATGAGCAATACAAACGAGGGGGTTAGAAACAAGATCAGGCGCTCAAGTCCTGCAGAAATATACCTCAAGCCTATGAAGTCAAGGTAGCTCGATAAGTAGTAACCAATCAATCCGAGCAAAACGATGCGCCAACGATCATGCACGGATAACGGCGCCGAGCGCCGCATTTGCAACCAGGCGATCGCTGCAAAAAAGGGAAGTGAAAATAACATTCGCAGGGCTAATACGGTGATTGCATCAACCTGATGACGGTAATGCAATTTAACCACTACACCCTTCGCAGAAAAGAGTATGGAGCCGATAATAGCTAGTGCTAGCCCCGTCAAAAATAAGCGACGTGCTGAGATGACTGATTGTTCTATGGTGGGGGTGGCCTGCATGCCTTGGCGTAGTTCTAAGTAAACGCATGAATGCTTGTTTTGCGTTAGATTTTAATCGTGCGTTTGAGCTATTACTTCGCTATTGCCGAACACCCTGTTTTTGAGTCAAGCACAGAGGGCGCTGTGTTAAAATTCGTATCCTGTTTGCACCCGCCTGCACTGGGACAAAAGCGCCCCTAACGGCGTCTCAAATTACACGAATCCACCGAATCGTGCTTCCCACGTCAGGCCAGATCAACAACTCTGGAAATCACCAACAATGGCAGGACATAGCAAGTGGGCCAATATCAAGCACAAAAAAGCGGCTTCGGACGCAAAACGTGGCAAGGTATGGACCCGATTAATTAAAGAAATCACCGTCGCAGCCCGTATGGGCGGCAGCGATATCGCCAGCAACCCGCGCTTACGACTTGCTGTCGAAAAAGCTGCTGATGCAAATATGCCCAAGGATAACGTCACGCGTGCAATTCAACGCGGAACAGGCGGTCTGGAAGGTGCCAATTACGAAGAGATACGCTATGAAGGCTATGGTCTCAATGGTGCAGCCATTCTGGTTGATTGCTTGACTGATAATCGCGTTCGTACTGTCGCCGAGGTACGTCATGCCTTCTCTAAATTTGGCGGCAATATGGGTACAGAGGGTTCGGTAGCCTTCCTGTTTAGACACTGTGGACAATTGATGTTTGCCCCGGGTACTCATGAAGATGCCTTAATGGAAGCCGCTCTGGAAGCTGGCGCCGAAGATGTGATTGCCGATGATGAGGGTGGCTTTGAAGTAGTGTGTGATGCATATCAGTTTTCTGCCATTCGCGAAACGCTGGCCAAAGCTGGATTTCATGCCGAAGTAGCTGAGGTGACAATGAAACCTTCAACACATACTGAGCTCACTGGCGACGATGCAATCAAGATGCAAAAATTGTTGGATGCACTAGAAAATCTCGATGATGTCCAAGAGGTGTACACCAATGCCATTATTCAATCATAGTCATTGATGCACAACGAAGTAAAACATACTACTAATTCTCTACAACTGTTCCAGCCTGCGCTTATCAGCTGGTCAAATATCGGATCTGATTTCTCATGAAAATGTTTGTAGTTGGTTCTGGTGGACGTGAACATGCGCTAGCTTGGAAGTTGGCGCAATCCAAAAATATACAAGTAGTGTTAGTGGCTCC
>CAYUDI010000001.1:6265-30314 GCA_964443585.1 uncultured Bifidobacterium sp. | reverse complement strand
GGCGTTGGATGACCGACTAAAAAATATCTTCATTAGCGATCCAGTTCAGCTGGCAGACTACGCACAACAAGAACACATTGCATTGACAGTCGTGGGGCCTGAAGCACCACTGGCTGCCGGTATTGTCGACATATTTCGTGATCGCGGCCTGAAAATTTTTGGCCCAACCAAAAAAGCAGCGCAGCTGGAAAGCTCAAAAGATTTCGCCAAAGCCTTTATGAAACGGCACGGAATTCCTACGGCGGCCTACCAAACATTTGCCGATGCCAAGTCCGCCCACGAATACATTGATCAGCAAGGTGCGCCTATCGTCGTCAAAGCGGATGGACTCGCTGCTGGCAAAGGCGTTGTAGTTGCCACGACGCTGACCGAGGCGCATGAAGCGGTTGACATGATGTTGTCTGACAATCGCTTGGGTGATGCAGGTGCGCGCGTAGTAATCGAAGAATTTCTCGAAGGAGAAGAAGCCAGTTTTATCGTGATGGTGGATGGTAAAAATATACTACCCCTAGCAACCAGCCAAGATCACAAACGTTTACTAGATAACGACGAAGGTCCTAATACCGGCGGCATGGGTGCGTATTCACCCGCGCCAATTGTTACACCACAACTGCATGCGCGCGTAATGCGTGAAATTATTCTGCCTACTGTTCATGGTATGGCAAAAGATGGCATACCTTATACGGGCTTTTTGTATGCTGGCTTAATGATCGATGCCAGCGGCAATCCTAAAACTCTGGAATTCAATTGCCGCATGGGTGATCCAGAAACTCAACCTATCATGGTGCGCCTCAAGACTGATTTAGTTAAAGTGATGGAGCACGCGGTAGACGGAACGCTCGATCAAATCGAACTTGAATGGGATAGACGCACCGCCTTGGGTGTGGTGATTGCTGCGGCTAATTATCCTGAATCGCCACGCAAGGGCGATGTCATCAAAGGTATTCCTGATGAAACCACCGATAGCGTTACGTTTCATGCCGGTACTGTGCTGGAAAACAATCAACTCAAAACAGCCGGTGGCCGCGTCTTGTGCGTAGTGGGCCTGGGTGGCACTGTGCGCGTCGCACACAAAGTGGCCTATGAAGCTGCCGATAAAATCCATTTCGATGGCATGCAATATCGGCGCGACATAGGCTGGCGCGCTATGCGACGTTTATAAATTTACGCTAGTTACCAAGTACGGGGAAAACCTTGAGCGCACCCACTATTGATGCTGTAAAAACATGGCTGTTGTCATTACAGACGAATATCGTTACTGCTATTGAATCCGTCGATGGCGGCACGTTTATTAAAGACAGTTGGGATCGCCCTGAAGGTGGCGGTGGTATTTCGCGCCTGATAGAAGAAGGCCATGTGCTCGAGCGTGGTGGCGTAGGTTTTTCTCATGTCACAGGACTTAACTTGCCACCGTCTGCTGCCGCTAACCGGCCCGAAGTTGCTGGCCATCCCTGGGAAGCGATGGGTGTGTCGCTGGTTTTTCATCCACGCAATCCGTATGCACCCACCGTGCATATGAACGTGCGCTTTTTTACCACGACAGGTCCTAACAATGATCCCGTCTGGTGGTTTGGTGGCGGCATGGACCTTACGCCTTACTATGGCTTTGCCGAAGATGCCAAACATTTTCACCAGACATGCCATGATGCTCTAACCCCTTACGGCACCGATTTGCACCCACACTTCAAACAGTGGTGTGATAACTATTTTTATCTCAAGCATCGCAAAGAGGCACGCGGTGTGGGCGGTATATTTTTTGATGATTTCAATGCACCGGGTTTTGAGCAAAGTTTCGCAATGACGCAAAGCGTAGGCAATCATTTTATTGATGCTTATCTTCCCATCCTTCTGCGTCGCAAAGATATGCCCTATGGTGAGCGTGAGCGCGATTTTCAGGCGTATCGTCGTGGACGCTATGTAGAATTTAATTTGGTATTTGATCGCGGCACGCTGTTTGGATTGCAATCCGGTGGACGCACAGAATCCATACTCATGTCGTTACCACCGATCGTTAAATGGCGCTACGACTGGAAACCCGAGGCGGGCTCGCCCGAGGCTAAGCTCTATACCGATTTTCTGCCTCACCGTGACTGGCTCACTGCCTGATCATGGGTAACTAATCAGTGAACAAATCGTGCATTTTACTTTTGGGTGGAAGTTTCGATCCCATTCACACAGGACATATCGGTGTAGCGCAATATTTTTGTACCCTGCTTCATCCTGATGAGTTGCGCTTAATTCCTGCTGGCCAGCCATGGCAAAAAACTGGCATGACTACACCCGCAGAGCACCGAATAGCAATGCTCAAGCTGGCTTTTAGCCAGTGGCCAGTTCCAGTTCAGATAGATACGCAAGAGATTCAACGTGCTGGCCCGAGCTACACGGTAGACACCCTGCGTGAACTTCGTCATTCTCTGGGCAACGATATATCTCTGGCATGGGTAATCGGTGCCGATCAGTTAACTAATTTTCATACTTGGCATGAATGGCGGCAGGTATTTGAATTAACCAATTTATGTATCGCCGCGCGTCCCGGATACGTTTTGGATAAAGCAGCTCTAGATAGCAACGTCTTGCAAGAAATCAGCCGCCGTTTAGCCAGCCCCTCTCAACTAAGGCAAACTGCAAGTGGTCTTAGCTATATTGCCCATAATCTGGCGTGGGATGTTTCTTCGACCGTGGTACGCGAGTTACTAAAATTAGGTCAGCCCGCCAGAGACTTGCTGCCCTCGCCAGTGCTAGACTACGCCCAACATCATCATCTTTATCAGACTAATTAATGGATATCAAAAAACTGCAGGCCCTTGTGATCGACGCTTTGGAAGACATCAAAGCCCAAGACATACGTATTTATGACACCACGCACCTAACCAGTATGTTTGATCGCATCGCGATCGCATCAGGTACGTCGAATCGGCAGACCAAGGCGCTTGCCGCCTCGGTGCGCGACAAAGTTAAAGCCGCTGGCGGTCATATCATTAATATTGAAGGCGAAGGTACAGGCGAGTGGGTTTTGGTCGATCTGGGTGACATGGTGGTACACATCATGCAGCCAGCGATTCGTGCTTATTACCGACTGGAAGAACTTTGGGGCGACAAAGAAGTGAAATTTGGTGCAGCTAAACGGGCTACTGGGCTAGCACGTGCATCGGAGCAAAAACCAGCGGCAGCAGAAACCAAAAAAGCACCTGCTAAAAAAGCCGCCACAAAATCGGTCGCTGCTAAATCAGCACCTGCAAAAACTGCCGCCAAGAGTACCCGCAAGCCGGCGTCTAAAACCGCCACTAAAACAGCTGCTAAAAAAGCACCTGCTAAAAAAACTACTAGCAGAACACCTGTTAAAACACCCATCAAAAAAATAGTCAGTAAAAAAACAACCAAAGCACCGGCTAAGAGAGCACAGCCTCCTGCTAAGAAAGCTGCTAAAAAATCAGCGTCTCGCTGATTTTCGTGTGATCGCATGCAACTCATCGTTGCTGCTGTTGGCCACAAAATGCCTGCCTGGATAGACACAGGGTTTCAGGAGTACGCTAAGCGCATGCCGCCAGAGTGTCGACTGGTGCTAAAAGAAATCAAACCCGTTGATCGCTCCTCGGGGCGCAATGCCGAAACTGTGATGGCCCAGGAAAAACTGCGCATAGAAGCGGTCTTGCCCAAAGGTGGTTTTCTAATCGCACTGGATGAACATGGGATAGACCCAACCACCCTACAGCTCTCGCAGCACTTAACTCAATGGCAACAGCATGGGCGGGATGTTACATTCGTTATTGGTGGCGCTGATGGGTTGGACCTTGACTTCAAAAAAAATGCTGACATGCTCATGCGCGTATCCAGCCTGACGCTTCCTCACGGACTAGTCAGGGTGCTGCTAGCTGAACAGCTGTATCGTGCCTGGTCGATTACAAAAAATCATCCCTATCATCGAGCATCGATATAACAGTACGCTAACCGCTACCGCTTAACCACGAACGGGAACATCAGGAAAATTTGTATGGCCATGGCCGATCAGAAAATTTATCTTGCCTCCAAGAGCCCACGCCGGCGTGAGCTGCTGCGACAAATTGGGGTCGAGTTTGAATTGCTGATGCTGCGCGAAGAATTGGGACGTCATGGTGCAGTATCAGAAATCGTACTTCCGGGTGAAGCTCCCGAAGACTATGTCTCGCGTGTAGCTCGCGAAAAGGCACATAGCGGCTGGAATGCGGTACTGTGGCGTAAGCTGCCGCAACGTCCTGTCTTAGCTGCCGACACAACCGTTACACTCGATGGAAATATTTTAGGTAAGCCTGCAAATACCGACGAAGCCATGCGTATGCTGCGTTCACTATCAGGACGCACCCACCAAGTACTAACAGCCGTTGCAGTGATTGCTGATGGCGAATTAAACGAAGCGTTGCAACGTTCTGAAGTGAGCTTTGTTGATTTATCAGAATCTACAATTAAAGCGTATTGTGCGCTGGCTGAGCCTTATGACAAAGCTGGTAGTTACGCTGTGCAAGGCCAAGCAGCGCAATTTATTGAGCGCATACATGGCAGTTACTCAGGCATTATGGGATTACCTATTTTTGAGACTTCACGCTTACTGATTCAGGCAGGTATCAAACTTTTATGAGCGAAGATCTTTTAGTTAACATCACGCCGCAAGAAACACGTGTGGCTCTTTTGCAGCAGGGCGCTGTACAAGAATTACACATAGAGCGTACGGCATCGCGTGGACGAGCAGGAAATATCTATTTGGGCAAAGTGGTTCGTGTACTGCCGGGTATGCAATCGGCTTTTATTGATATCGGACTTGAACGCGCTGCGTTTCTGCATGTGGCTGATATTTGGGAAGCGCGCACACAAACTGCTACCGGCACCACCACACCAACACCCATAGAAAAAATATTATTCGACGGACAATCACTATTAGTGCAAGTAGTCAAAGATCCTATCGGCACTAAAGGCGCTCGACTCTCCACACAAATTTCTATCGCAGGCCGCATGCTGGTGTATTTGCCGCAGGATCCTCATATCGGTATTTCGCAACGCATAGAAAGTGAAGCTGAACGAGAGGTATTGCGTGAGCGCTTACAAAAGTTGGTGCCCGCAGACGAACACGGTGGTTTCATTATCCGCACCATGGCAGAGGATGCCAGCGAACCTGATTTGTCTATGGACGTTGCTTACCTTCGCACCACCTGGGATCACATCCTGAAAGAAAGTAAGCGCAATCCCGCACCTGCCTTGTTGTATCAAGACTTAAGTCTTGCTCAGCGGGTGTTACGTGATTTTGTAAGTGAAGACACATCCACCATACAAATCGATTCGCGTGAAAATTTTCAAAAGCTCACAGAGTTTTCTCAGAATTACACACCGTCAGTACTCACAAAACTTACTCATTACACAGGCGAGCGACCTTTATTTGATTTATATGCAGTAGAAGAAGAAATAGAACGCGCGCTGGGTCGTCGTGTTGATTTAAAATCAGGCGGCTATCTCGTTATTGAACAAACCGAAGCCATGACAACTATCGACGTCAATACCGGTAGCTATGTCACTGGCCGTAATTTTGATGACACTATTTTTAAAACCAATCTCGAAGCAGCCCATGCGATTGCACGGCAACTTCGCCTTAGAAATCTGGGTGGAATCATCATTCTCGATTTCATAGATATGGAAAATGCTGAACATCAGGCAGCAGTACTGTCCGAATTACATAAATCACTTGCTCGTGACCGTACCAAAACAACGGTGTCTGAATTTTCAGCTTTAGGTTTGGTAGAGCTCACGCGCAAACGTACACGCGAATCACTGGCTCACATACTGTGCGAGCCCTGCCCCGCTTGTCATGGTAAAGGCATAGTAAAAACTCCGCGCACCATCGCTTACGATATTCTGCGCGAACTATTACGCGAAGCTAAGCAATTTAATCCCCGTGAATTCCGTATCCTGGCTTCACAGTTAGTCATCGATATGTTTCTTGAAGAAGAGTCGCAACATTTAGCCATGCTAGGTGATTTCATCGGCAAGCCCATTTCATTGCAAGTCGAGACTACCTATCACCAGGAACAGTACGACATAATCTTGATGTAATGAATCCGAACGTCATTATCACCAACATGAAGAAACGCTATACTGGTGTTTCTGGCACGATCAATGCGCTGATGCCTGTTCAGGCTAATGAGTGGGACATCGGATTTGTGGGTGAAGCGCTGCCCGGCTCACAGCTAGCGCAAGCACGTTACCCAGATAAATTTCATCCTCTCTCTGTCTGGCAGGCGATTTGGTTATCGCGGAAAAAACTGTCCGATGGCCGCCCGCGCATTTGGCATGTGCGCCGTGATCCAGAAATGATGCTGGGGATTTTTCTGCGGGATGTTTTGCGCTTCCCAATGAAGTTGGTATTTACCTCAGCACATTCCTGGTTTCCGCGCTGGCTCATTAGCAAAATGAATGGCGTGATCGCCACCACACCCGAGGCGGCAAGCTTTGTTCCGAACACTACGAAGGTCGTATTTCATGGCGCAAACTTAGAGCGTTTCACTCCACCCGATGATAAATCGATAGCCTGGCAACGTTCAGGGCTGCCCGGTAAATACGGTATTGGTTTGTTTGGACGTATACGGCCCGCCAAAGGGACTGATATTTTTGTGGATGCCATGATCAAGGTGCTGCCTGACTTTCCGGAATTCACTGCAATTATTACGGGTCAAGCTCTGGCTGCAGAGGAAAACTACAAACAGTCTATGGATGAGAAAATACGCGCCGCTGGGTTAGCTGATCGTATAGTCTTTTTAGGTAATCTTGCTGCTGATCAGATTCCGCTTTGGTATCAAAACGTAGCTATTATGGTCGCTTGCCCTCGCTATGAGCCTTTCGGCATCACTCCATTAGAAGCTATGGCTAGCGGATGCGCTGTAGTTGCCAGCCGTACTGGTGCGTTTGAATATATCGTCGAGCCAGGTAAAACCGGCGAACTCATTCCTACTGATGACAGTGATGCACTTGCAGATGCTGTAAAAAAATTGATGTCAGATGTTAGTACTATTGAACATATGGGTCGTGCTGGTCGTGCCCGTGTGACGGCTGAATTTTCGATTGAAAAAGAAGCTCAGGGTATTTCTGATGTTTATCATGCTGTGCTTAACGTTAATTAAACTATGAATATATCTATTACTCCAGTCATACTCTCTGGCGGTAGCGGGTCACGTTTGTGGCCCTTGTCACGCGCCAAACGCCCCAAACAATTCCTGGGTGTGACTGAAGAACTCTCACTGTTTCAGCTAACACTGCAACGGTTAAACGGCCTCCGTGGTATTCAAGCGCCCATCATCGTCTCTAATCAAGAGCATCGTTTTCTGGTAGCCGAACAATGCCGCGAAGCGGGCATAACGCCAGAAGCCATTTTGCTTGAGCCCTTTGGTCGCAACACCGCACCCGCCATTGCCGTCGCTGCCTTTCATGCACGCAAAGCGGGTGAAGATCCTGTCATGCTTGTTTTACCCTCAGACCATATCTTTACGCGACCTGAAGCGTTCAAAGAGACAGCCGCGCTAGCTGCGCAAGCTGCAGAACAAGGCAAGCTAGTGACCTTTGGCATACTTCCTACGCAAGCTGAAACTGGCTATGGCTATTTAAAAATGGGCAAGGCTACGGAAATTGACGGCGTTAACCAAGTTGCTGAGTTTGTAGAAAAACCGGATAGTGCTACAGCAGAAAACTATGTCGCTTCAGGGGAATATTTTTGGAATAGCGGCATGTTTATGTTTAAAGCCTCTGCGTATTTAGACGCCTTAGCAAAATATCAGCCAGAGATGCTTAAGCAATGTGAACTGGCTTACACCAAAGCACAAGTCGATCTAGACTTTATACGTCTGGACGAAACAGCCATGACAGCTTGCCCATCCGATTCTGTCGATTACGCCGTAATGGAAAAAACGGATAAAGCCGCTATGGTCACCCTAGATGCTGGCTGGAACGATGTGGGTGCTTGGTCGGCGGTATGGCAGGTCTTACCCAAAGATGCCAACGGTAACGCTTTGCGTGGAGACGTTATCACGCAAGATGCTAACGATTGTTATGTTCATGCAGATTACCGCTTGGTGACATTATTGGGGGTTAAAGACTTGATCGTTATCGAAACATCCGATGCGATTTTAGTAGCAGATAAAAATGCCGCTCAAGATGTAAAGAAAATCGTCAATCAATTAAATGATAAAAAACGTAGCGAAACCGAACTCCATCGCGAGGTTCACCGTCCATGGGGATCATTTGACTCACTGGGCAATGGTAAAAATTACCAAGTAAAGAGCATACGAGTCAAACCTGGTGGGAAGCTCTCATTGCAATACCATCATCACAGAGCAGAGCACTGGGTCGTGGTTGCTGGCACAGCCCGAGTTTTAATCAATGACAAGAGCCAATTAGTCACAGCAAATCAGTCTGTCTACATACCTCTGGGCGACAAGCACATGCTGGAAAATCCAGGTAAAGAGTGGCTGGAATTAATTGAAGTACAGTCGGGTAGCTACTTAGGCGAGGATGATATTGTCAGACTAGAAGACATTTATGGCAGAACTGATGGCGAACAACGATAAAAAATCAGTTCAACCACGTATTGCTATAGGTTTTTTTGGTATCACTCGCTCGCTAAAGTGGACGCTGTCTTCCATACAAAAAAATATCATAGAGCCAGCGCGTAGTCTGGGAGATGTGCGCCTGTATGCACATTTATACCAACAAGAATACGTACTTAATCCACGCTCTGGTGAAGATCACCCCATGGATCCACACGAGCACCAATTATTAGAGTGCGATGAAATTAAGCTAGAAAAACCGGGTACTTGCTTGGCAGCTGCAAATTATGAGTGGGTACGTTCTTACGGAGATGCTTTCCATGACAATGGAAAATCGCTGGCAAATCTGATACATCAGCTCCACTCTTTACAGCAGGTAGGACGCATGATGAATGAATGGAAACCCGATTTATATGTGCTGACTCGGCCTGACCTGCTGTATCACAATAGCTTTTACCAAGTTCTGGTGGATCAGCTTAAGTCACCCTCTAATTCTCTTACCCTTCCGAATTGGCAATGGTTTGGTGGCTATAACGATCGATTTGCTATATGCAGACCAGAAGCAGGTACCGCATATACGAACAGAATAGATTTAATCTCTGAATATTTACTACGAACTGGCGGACCACTACCTGCTGAACGATTTCTACGATTTAACTTACACAAGAACAAAGTTGCTCTGAACTTCTGTGATTTAAAAGCAAGCAGAGTAAGAGCAAATGGTGAAAAGGTTGAGGAAAATTTTAATCAGATCTCGTTTACCAAGCGTATGAAGAGATATTTTCAGAAGTATTTTGATTAATAGGTTGAGCGGCTAAGTTGCATTAGTATCAAGAATTTTTGGACGGCCTAGATAAAAATCGTATGAGCTTTGCCCAATTCTAATAACGAGATGGTAATTTTTTTCAAGCTAGTTTAATCCTCTTGCCTTCCAGATCAATACCGTCAGTACTATCAAAATTAAATAATTTACTGGTAAAGAGCGATGGTTAAGTCCTTAGGCTCAAATGAGAAATTCGCTGCCCCTTATGCATGCCAATGCAACAGACTCATTGAAAACTAGCACACATAATTACGACATCCTATAGCTGGTAAACACCACTTATCTGTTGTTATCTATGCCAAACTTAAAATAATCAAATCGAAATTACGAAATCACCAGAGAAGAGGGCAGCTTTAAAGACGTTTAGCTAGTTCCGCTAGCAATCGTTAAAGCTTGTCGTATCTTGTAATTGAAACCATGGAAAATAAATATGATCATTTCTGAACTCAGATCTTTCTTCTCCCGGCTAAATAAAATACGAAAAAAAATATCGCTTTTTATAACAAAACGCCGCTATGCATTGCTCCAGAATAAATATAATTTACTAATTGATTCCCTATTAATTCAACCAAGCCCTTTATTTGTAGTCCCAAGGCATAAATGGGAAAGAAGTCGTGAATTTAACAAAAGAGAACTCTGCCTCTTTGTTACATATTCTGAGTATCCTGAAATAAAATCCTACGTAGCCGCACATGTTCGTAGTTTCGTTAGTCACAATATAGATGTTGTATTGATTATCAATACAAATAATTTTGACCAGCCTTTACGGAAAATTGAGTCTATTCCTGAGTCGGTGGCAATTTACAGTAGAGAAAATAAGGGATTTGATTTTGGAGCATGGTCACAGGTAATGGGTGAGCTTGATTTAGATGATCTAGACAAACTTTATTGGGTTAATGACAGCATCTACGGCCCATTAAACAATGAGTCGTTCAGTAATTTGATCACGCGAATAAGACAATCAAAATCAGATTTTTTAGGGCTGACTTCAAATCAAGATCAATTTTTACACTTACAAAGTTATTTCATGGTTTTCAATAAAAGTATTTTGCGTTGTAACGAGTTTTTTATTTACATTAAAAACATCATGCAATTGCCAACTAAATCAATGGTTATTGATTTTTATGAGACTCGTCTGACACAATTCCTAAAGAGTCTTGGATTTAATTATGAATTAATTTATAGAGTGGAAAAACTAAATGGAGGAAACCAAATATACAAATACCCTAGGGAGCTGGTAGAAGCAGGCTTCCCTTATGTTAAAACTCAGCTTGTAAAGAGCGGGAAAGACAATGGTGTTGCAGCAGAATTTTTACCGCAATACCTTCCGCTTGAGTAATAATTTTATGACTAACAGTAAAAAATAAACAAAAGAAACTTAAATAACCATACTCATTCATATAAAGAAAGAAGCTCTTGAAATTGGTGAAATTGAGTTTCCACAGTCATCTTTGTAAAACTATTACAAAATAAACGTTGTCTTCGGCAAACCAATATATAGCTAGGGTGTTTTTTGTAAAATACTCACTAGATGGGGCATTCTTAATACCTGTCCTAACACTTTGAAGCTACCATTGAATCCATACATTTTTGCCGCTTGGGTTTTGTCATCAAAATACATTGGAAAAGTTTCTTCTGTAATTATGTTGACATGTGTAGGATCTCTAAATGCCGGTGAAAATGGATAAATTGGCGTGTGTGACAAAAATATCCCATTCGGTTTGAGAGTTCTGTGAATTTCGTTCATAAGCTCAACAAAAGGAAAACGGCGCTCAGGCAAATAAATAATTCTTGGCACATGCTCTAAAAAATCAAAAGCAGTAACGAAGTCAAAAAACTCATCAGGATAGGGTATTTTTTCGATTGTCAGATCAGCATATTTAATATTTTTTTCTGTGTTTTCCCTAATATCTATACCGTATAGAATTTTTGCCCCGAATGGATTTTTGGGACTTGCGCCACAACCAATATCTAAAGATTTTGACTCAAGTAAATTACCAGTCTGATCTCTATATTTATCATAGAAAGAATTGAGATTTTTTATGTGCTGAAGCTGCGCAAGTGGGCGCAGCATACCTTTAAGTAATTTTAAAAGCCTGCGATAAAAATTTATTTGTCGAAGTATTTTCATATTTTTCGAAGTGCTTTGAGATTATTTATCTCCAAAGCTTGATTAACCAATCAATAGTGCCTATACGGCGATACCATTTACTCCCCTTGCCTTCTACGACATCCTGCATTTTCAAATTACCGGCAAACACCACGATCTTTGCACCTTTAGGTATAGACGGATCTTGAAAATAGCTTTTCCAGTAGCGAGGTATACAGTGATTTTTGAAGCTCACGCACCACTCCTTTGGCCAATACACCAGCAGACCACGTTTATCCAATTCTGAACTCAAAAATTGTTGTTCATCCTTGAATGAATTAAGTGCTGCCGCTGGATCGCGCACAAACTCCTCCAAAATATCGCTATGCGCACCCATTTGCATACGAAAGACAGAGGAATTACCTATGCTGTTTAAAAATTTGTCTTTAGCTGGCGTAAGTTTGCGAAGAGGTTTTGACCGAAATAAATCCATATCCCGAATGATTAAAAAAGGTTCGGGTTTATCAAAAAATTCTTCTAACCTATCGACTATGACTAAATCAAGATCGAGAAAGAGTGCCGTTCCAGTTAATCCAAATATGTCCTTGCCAAGTAAGGTTAGTTTTCTCCATCGCAGGTCCTGATTAGCTGGAGGTAAATCTAAGCTTGGTAGTGGGAAAATTTCGATCCCCGGATCGATGCCATAAGCATCGTCAGTGAAGCATATAAAGCGGTGTGGATAACTCAAATTACGAGCCACTCCATTACGCAAACGGTTCACATACTCAGGTCCGTAGAGTTTGCCCCATTTCATACAAAGTACAAGTGCTGGCTGGGATAGAGTATTCAACTAATGCTCCTACAAGCTACGAAAAAGTAAACCGAATACAGAAATGCATGGAGACCTGTCCCGGCGGATAGAAAAAAAGCTTAGCTTTCTGACTAATCGAAATCAATTTTTAAATAATAATTAATTCTAAATTTTGGTTCATTAAAATGAAAGATATTCAAATCATAAATCATTACAGTATCGGCTAAGATTTAGATTAAATAAATTATTACTTACCCTGCAGGTGGCTTGAATACATAGAGTTATCGTTCTGACGTACTTGAAATACTCAACCTGCTTGTGAAAGTCAATAATGATTTAATTAAGTCATTAGGCACTTGCAATTCCAGAACTGGTTCTTGAGTCTGGCTACTGATAATTATTGCCCTACGATGGCTTTTTTGAGGGGCTGCTCGATTTCGCACGCATCCTGGTAACAAATACTCGTTGAATAATCATTGAAAATACGCTGAACGGCTCTCCTAAAATTTTCTTCATTTGTCGTTCAAATCGATAGTAAACCTCGTGCAATCGCAATGGATTCCATTTGTTCCATGGTTTGGTTCGCCCTAAATAGTGAACAATCACTGCATCGCGATGTTTCCATAACTGACGATTAACATAGGATGAACCGAAGTTATATTTGTTATCGATAGCTTTGACATACCCTCTGTAGGTATAGTTTATAACGTCCTGATCAGCATATCTAAGTTTACTTTGAAGCGCGAATGTGTCTGCAAAAAGCTCAGGAGATTTTTTGTCTGCCCGAATCTTTTCTAAGTTGTGCAATATCACTCCGGAATTAATGTAGACATCGTCGTCAGACATATCTAAAACAAACTTATGACCATTTTTTTCACAATTGAAATCAGGTACTCCGGCACAGTAAAAACCCGTCATATCTGTTTTCCAAAGAGGACCTAAATCCCCTTTTACAACAATATCGACATCAAGGTACAAGATGCGATCAAGTTCTTTAAAAATATCTACCAGAAGAAACTGGTAATAAGTTTCTAAAGGAAATACCCGATAATCTGGTAGACGCATCCCTTGAAAAATTACAGGGTCTATTTCTTGGTAATCAACTGAGCCGTTTTTAAAGAAATCAATAATTTTTTGATTTTTTAAACGATTTTCATCAGAAAAATCTGAGCAGACCACATGAAACCGAAAAAAATGCTGAGGGTTAGACGCCATAATCGACGTCAATAAAACTCTCAGGGGTTCTGCATAGGCATTATTCAGCGTGAATGCGATATCAATAACTAGCATCGTCACCCTTTACGCCAGAACCATCTGTAGTTAAAGCCGATTGGTAATCCGCGTAATTTCGTATGTATTCATTCTCATCGTACTTTGCATTTGAAAGTACCAGAAGAATAGCGTTATACGAAAAGTCATACATTTCTTTCCAAACCATTTTATCTAACCAGAGTGCTTGATTTGGACGGTTCAATGTGGCGATAGTCTGTTCGTGGCCGTTATCTATCTTCACCTTGCAACTGCCAGATATCACTACCAAAAGAAACTGTGAATTACGGTTTGCATGACTGCCGCGACTGATACCTGGCCTAGTGTTAAAGATATAAAAAGTACGACAGACCTCGAAAGGGACATTCATGCCTCCCTCAAATGGAATAAGGCCGCCACGATCGTCGCCCGTATCAACTAAGTCATAAACTTTGTAGTGCATATGAATTACCTAAATGAGTTCACTGCATCAATGACCAATCTTACCTCATGCGATGACATGACCGGGGAAATCGGTAAGCTTAGAACTTCTCTATGAATTTTCTCAGTAACTGGAAACGATAGTCCGCTCAGCTCTTGGTATGCTTGTTGATGGTGAGGCGGAATAGGGTAATGAATAAGTGTATGAATCGACTGTTCAAGTAAGAATTTTTGGAAAGCATCTCTTCTGCGAGTACTGACTACAAAAAGATGCCAAACATGCTCCATAGGATCTTTGGGTGCTTTAGGCAAGACAACTTCAGGGTTATTGATTTCAGTTAGGTAGCGAGTTGCTATTTCGCGTCTTTTATTATTATCACTATCAAGCCCCTTGAGTTTTACATCAAGAACTGCAGCCTGTATTTCATCAAGGCGAGAATTTAGACCTTTGTAGCTATTAATGTATTTTTCATACGACCCGTAATTCCGAAGAGCACGTATTTTTTTAATTAGGTGCTCATCATTGCTTGTCACTGCACCTCCGTCACCCAAGCAGCCCAAGTTTTTTCCTGGATAAAAACTAAACGCTGACGCATCACCAAGGTTACCTGTTCGACGGCCTTGGTAGATCGCACCATGTGCTTGCGCAGAGTCCTCAATAATTTTTACGTTGTATTGCTCTGCAAGATGCCAAACTTTTTCCATGGCCATGGCCCGACCATACAGGTGTACAACTAAAATTGCTTTGGTTTTAGGTGTTATTTTTTCTTCTATTAAGTCGACATTTAAATTAAAGGTGTCCAAAGCAGGCTCAACAAGAACCGGAGTGCACCCGTTTTGGCTGATGGCCAGAACAGATGCTATGTATGTATTGGCTGGAACAATAATTTCATCTCCAGGCCCAAAACCATAACCTTTAATAACAAGGTTGAGCGCATCGAGCCCATTAGCCACACCTGCAGTACTGCTGACACCACAAAAATTTGAAAAGTTTTGTTCGAACGACTCGTTTGCTCTCCCCAGCAGATACCAACCTGAATCCACAATAGCAGCGATCGCCTGATCAATTTCTTTTCGATAAGGAGCATTCACTGCATGAAGATCAAGAAACTTAACCATAGAAATTCTTTTTTTATTGGCAATGAGTACCAAGTGTGTTTATGTAAATTGTATTAAATCAGTATTGGCCTTAAGGGTTCCATCAGGATGGATATATTGATTTAGTCCACGCTCGGCCCAGGTAAGTTTTAACTTGCGCGTATTGAGTCCTATACGCCTACTGTTTTCTCGCATTTCCGGTGTTACGTAGCCGCGCCCATGATCAAGATGTACGCAGATAGTGGAATAGCGAACGCGCTTTGCTTTAACGCCAGAATAACGCAAGCGCAGACCAAACTCTGCATCTTGTCCACCGTACTGCATATTTTCGTCAAAACCGTTAACACTGATCGCCAGTTTTTTAAGGCAGGACGAATTGTGACCATTCCAAGAGGGATTGATCGGTAAGTAATTCAATAACTCACCTACCCAACCTCGCGATGCAAGTTTCAGGCTACCCGTGCTGATAGCCTTTCCGCGTTCACGCAACCAGGCTGGAGAAAAAACTTTTTGGGTAAAAATATCATCTTTTGTCACGGCTTTACTAATGTCTAAAGGAAGTTTGTAGTAGCTTCCGGAAAGATAGCAACCATCTTCAGCGTGACGCAGATGCTCAGCAACAAAATCTTGGCGCGGTATACAGTCACCATCCGTAAAAATTAAATAGTCGCCCTGCGAAACGGCAATGGCTTTATTTAAGATGCGGCTTTTTTGAAAGCCATCATCAGGCTGCCAGACATGTCGTATCGGTAGTGATAATTCAGCACGAAGACGCTCAATACATTCACGTGTCTCTTCGCTCGATCCGTCATCAGCAATGATGATCTCAAAATCATGTACCGACTGCGCAGAAAATCCCCACATGACTTTTTCCAGCCATTCTGGCGAATTGTATGTCGTGAAAATAACGCTGGTTTTCATGAGATTAGGATACCGCTTTAAAAAAACGACAGACTGTACCTGTAGGGTTGGATGCCCACAGCGGCAGACCCCAAACAAATTTGCAGTGACATTGAAAAGAATGGGTGATTATACAAAATCAAGTGTCCTATCCGGACAAACAATCACTTCTATTTACCCCAGCCGAATCTACTGACCAGACTAACTTAGTGCTTTAGAATGACCGGATTCAACCGATTTTCATGACACTGACTGACATGATTCAAAAAAAAACCATCATCTGTATTAACTGGGGTACCAAATACGGACCGCCCTACATTAATCGGCTCTATGCCATGGTGGCGCGTAACATCACACCACCCTTCGAGCTTGTCTGCTTCACTGACAACTCGACTGGTATTCGCCCCGAAGTACGCTGTGAGGCACTACCTCCACTCGATGCTCGTCTTCCCGTCGGCACGCCTGGCATTTGGCAAAAATCACGACTATGGGGCCCCAAACTAGCCGACCTAGAGGGACCGGTCCTGTTTATGGATCTGGATCTAGTCATTACCGGTAATCTGGATTCTTTTTTCGATTATGGCAATCCAGATGACGTTGTACTTTGTAGAAATCAATTGGCTTCACTAGGACGTTTCGGTCAGTTTGAGCGCATGGGACAAACATCTGTGTTTCGCTTTCCGGTAGGTAAACTCTTTCCGCTACAGCAGCAATTTGCTAGCGACCCACAAGCCATCGCTGACAAATACCGATTTGAGCAGCGCTTCGTCACCGCGAATGCACCAGGTGGAGTAAAGTTTTTTCCTAAACGATGGATTGCACATTTCAGACAGAATTGCTCAATCACGTTTCCATTCAATTTTTTTCTTCCGCCGCGACTACCGCACAATGCACGTATTGTAATTTTTCCCGGTGACCTGCTTCCTACACACGCCATAGAAGGCCGCTGGGGAACGCGTGGATTAGTATTCGAGACCAGGCTGCGCTATATCGCTGAAGTGTTATCACCCAAGTTCAAAGGCAATCGGTTTTCTAACTTACGGCATTTCATTTTGCCGACTCGCTGGGTCGACGATGTGTGGCGTGAATAAACATCACGCCTGACGAGGTATACGTCCCATCGCATAAAACTCCGTATTAGGCCGCATACTAATCACGTTCGCCATACGATTAGACAAACCAAAAAAAGCAGTGATCGCTGTGATGTCCCAGATATCTTCATCATCAAAACCATGCTTGCGTAGCGTGACATAGTCATCTTCAGTGACTTCAGCAGATACTAAGCAAACCTTGATAGCAAAATCCAACATCGCTGACTGGCGCGGTGAGATATCTGCTTTTAAATGATTCACTGCTACCTGATCAGCTACTAATGGATTTTTTGCATAAATGCGCAACAAAGCCCCATGAGCTACTACGCAATAAAGACAATGATTTTTTGCACTGGTCGCAGTGACAATCATTTCACGATCCGCTTTACTTAAGCTGCCTGTTTCTTTGAACATCAAGGCATCGTGGTAGGCAAAGAAGGCTCGAAATTCTGCTGGCCTATGCGCAAGTGCCAGAAAAACGTTCGGCACAAAACCTGCTTTTTCTTGAACAGCGAGTATGACTGAGCGTATATCTTCAGGCAGGTCATTTAACTCTGGCACCGGAAATTTCGAAATAGCAGTTACAACAGAATTCATCATGATTCCTTGGTAAATTGCAGATGATACAAATGTGCGTAGACGCCATTGGCTGCAAGAAGCTGCGCATGACTACCCACCTCGGCAATCCTGCCTTCCTGCAGTACGACTATGCGGTGGGCATGCTCAATAGTAGACAAGCGATGCGCAATAACCAGGGTGGTTCGATTTTTCATCAGCGTATCTAACGCCATTTGTACTGCTCGCTCGGATTCGGTATCCAATGCCGAGGTGGCTTCATCCAAGATGAGTATGGGTGCGTTTTTATAAATAGCTCTGGCAATAGCTAATCGCTGGCGCTGACCGCCCGATAGTCTCATGCCGTTATCACCTATCAAGGTGTCATAGCCATCTGGCAGTTGTGAGATGACATCGGCAAGATGGGCAGCATGTGCTGATTCTTCAATTTTTTGTCGGTTAGGGCTAGGGTCGCCATACGCAATGTTAGCGGCAACTGTGTCATCAAATAGCACTACGTGCTGACTAACCATCGCCATTTGTGCGCGCAAGCTATGCAAGGCTATGTCGCCAATCGCTTGACCATCAAGAAGAATTCGCCCTGCAGTGGGTACAAAAAATTCAGGTACTAAATTGACCAGTGTCGTTTTACCTCCACCGGACATACCCACTAATGCAATCGTCTCACCTGGAGCAATGCTGAGAGAAACGTTATTCAGTGCCGGTTGTTTTTGCTCTGGATAAGAAAAACTTACCTGCTCAAAATCTAATTTGCCTAAAGCACGTTCGCGCAAAATCATACCAGTCTCACGCTCGGGAGCTGTATCAATAATGCCGAATACTGTTGCACCAGCTGCCAACCCACGTTGCAACGGACCATTCACGGCCGCTAAATGTTTAAGTGGCGTGAGTGTCATCAACATGGCAGTAATGAACGATGCGAATCCACCGACAGTCATGTTACCGTCACCTGCCTGGGACAAGGCAATCACGATAATCACAGAAACCGACAATGAATTAATGAATTGCGTTATGGGCTCAGTAGTGGCTGATGTACTAGCCACCCGCAACATAAAACCTCGCAAACGTTCTGATCGCTGCTCGAATCGTTTGGCTTCAAATTGTTGGCCGCCAAAAATTTTAATCACTTGTTGTGCCCGAGTTGTTTCTTCTATGGTCTGCGTAATTTCTGCATTGAGCGTTTGATTCTGAACTATCAGGCGTTTTAAACGCTGCGCTGTGATTCGTATGACAAAGGCAATTACTGGGCCGAGAATTATGGTTACCAGCGTGAGCTTCCAATTCAGCCAGAATAAATAACCGAGCAAACCGATCACGGTCAGGCTGTCACGTATCAGCACTATCATTACGCTACGTATCATGTCGAGTACCTGATTTACCTCGAGCATCATGGCGTTGATAATTTTTCCGGTTGAATTATCCCGATAAAAACCCAAAGGTACATCCAATAGACGCGTAAACATCTGTTGGCGCAAGGTAGAAATTAATCGCCCTGAGATAGCTGACATCAAATAGTTAGTGGTGAACGTCGATAAGCCGCGAATAAGAAAGATACCAACAACAAATACTGGCACCATCCACAATGAAAAGCTACGGACTTCCGAAAAGCCTTTATCTAGCAGCAGCTTCATCATGGCAGCGACGGCTGGCTCGGTCGCTGCCGTAACCAGCATCGCAGCGAGTGCAAGTGCAAGACGTGATTTGTAGGGAGACAGCAGGCTGAGAATACGCCGGAAGGTATCAGACAGACTCATTAATATTCAAACCAGACGTTATCAGGGCTGAGCCAATCAGATAGTTTGGCACGTAATGCATCATCAGCGCGCACTCGCCATTCATCTGATAAACGAAGCTCACCAAGGGCACCATTTTTTTGATACTGAACCACAATAGGACATGACGCTTCGTTTTGCTGATATGGCGCGATGAGTTCGCGTAATTTTCCAGCATCGGCCTGGCCATTCATAGCCAACCGCAAGGCTTTTACAAAACTCGCGCGCGCTGTCGCAATATCCATAACGCGATCAGCTGTAATACGAAGCCCACCAGAAAAACGATCTTCAGTGACCTTACCCTGCACTGCCAGAAATTCGTCTTCGCGAAATAACGATCTATTTGCCTCATGAACTTCGCTATAGACTGTGACATCTACTTGAGCCGTATTGTCATCTAAAGTCACTATCAACATGCGACCGCGTTGTGTCATCTGCGTACGCACACCCGAAATAATGCCTGCAATAAGCTTAGGCTCGCGCGCAGGTTTGAGATCAACTAATCGCACACGCACAAATTTTGCTGCCTCCTCGGCATACGCATTAAACAAATGACCTGATAAATAAAACCCTAAGGCTGTTTTTTCTTCGGTGAGCTTTTGCTTTTCAGTCCACTCTGGAGCATTCACATACTGAGGACTATCATCAAACTGGCTCTCAGCCAAATCAAACAAACTCACCTGATGCGCAGAAGCTTCGGCTTGCTCTGCACTTTCCATAGCCAAACCCACTGAGGCTAACAGCACTCCTCGGTTGACGCCCAGACTATCAAAAGCACCTGCTTTAATTAAAGATTCAATCGTGCGGCGATTGATCTGGCGTTTATCTACACGACGGACAAAATCAAATAAATCAGTAAATGGCTTGTCACGGCGAGCCTCAACAATGGCCTCAATAGCATTTTGGCCTGAACCCTTAATCGCTCCCAGGCCATAACGAATACGATCTGATTTCTTACCTGGATTGGCCACAGGTATAAAACGATACTCTGATTGATTGATATCGGGTGGTAGTAAGGTCAGACCACAAACCACATGCGCATCCTCGGCAAGGATTTTAATTTTGTCGGTATCGTCCATCGCCAATGACAAGTTAGCTGCCATAAACTCGGCGGGATGGTGTGTCTTTAAATACGCGGTGTAGTAAGACAGTAAGGCGTAGGCAGCGGCGTGAGATTTGTTAAATCCATAACCAGCGAATTTTTCCATCAAATCAAAAATTTCGTCTGCCTTGTACTCAGTCAGGCCATTTTTAGCAGCACCGTCTCGGAAAATTTGACGATGCTGAGCCATTTCCTCAGGTTTCTTTTTACCCATGGCACGACGTAACAAGTCTGCACCACCCAGTGAATAACCACCTATCACCTGCGCCATCTGCATCACTTGCTCTTGATAGACCATAATGCCGTAGGTCTCAGAGAGTATGGATTCAGTGCGTGGATCCGGATAATCGAACCGCTCACCATGTTTGCGTCGGCAAAAATCAGGGATCAAATCCATAGGGCCAGGTCGATATAACGCAACCAAGGCAATGATGTCTTCAAATCTATCGGGGCGCGCATCTTTAAGCATGCCTTGCATGCCGCGACTTTCAAGTTGGAATACCGCTACTGTTTTTGCTTGCGTTAGTAGCTGGTAGGTGGTACGGTCATTTAAGGGTAATGCCTCTAAACTAAACTCTGCAAACGATGCATCTATGGTTCGTATATTTTGTACGGTACGATCAAGTATGGTGAGTGTAGTTAAACCTAAAAAGTCGAACTTAACCAAGCCTATCGCTTCTACATCATCTTTATCTAACTGAGAAACAACGCCGCCATCCACACCTTGGGTGTAAAGAGGACAAAAATCAGTGAGCTTGCCGGGTGCGATTAATACACCACCTGCATGCATACCGACGTTGCGTGCTATGCCTTCCACTTGTTGGGCTAATGCGAGTAGCTGACGAACTTCTTCTTCTTTATCCTGACGCTCTTTTAGAAGCGGTTCTTCTTTAAGTGCATCGGCAATGGTGACAAGTTTGCCGGGTTTAAAAGGAATCAGCTTGGAAATACCATCACAGAAGTTATAGCCAAAATCTAATACCCTACCCACATCCCTGACGGCGCCCTTAGCCGCCATGGTGCCAAAGGTTACAATTTGAGATACAGCTTCTTTGCCATAACGCTCTTTGACATACTGAATCACACGATCACGACCTTCTTGGCAGAAATCGATATCGAAGTCGGGCATGGATACGCGCTCGGGATTTAAAAAGCGCTCAAACAGCAAGTTGTATTTGAGAGGATCGAGGTCGGTAATCGATAAGGCATAAGCCACCAGCGAACCCGCGCCCGATCCACGACCCGGCCCTACCGGTACACCATTGTTTTTCGCCCATTGAATAAAATCAGCGACGATTAAGAAATATCCCGGGAAACCCATTGAGATGATGGTGTCTGTTTCGAAAATCAATCGAGACTCATACCGCTCACGCATCTCTTGACGTTGGCTTTCATCGGGGTATAGCTGAAGCAAACGCGATTCCAGGCCCGCTTTGGCCTGCGCCACCAAATAGTCCGCAATGGTCATGCCATTAGGCGTAGGGAAATCCGGCAGCTGTGCCTTACCCAGAGTCAGTGACAAATTACAACGCTGCGCAATCGCAACCGTATTGGCTAGCGCCGCTGGTATGTCGGCGAATAACTCCGCCATTTCTGCCTGCGTCTTGAAATACTGTTGATCGGTAAAACGCTTGGGGCGACGGGTGTTGGCGAGTATTTCACCCTCAGCGATACAGGTGCGTGCCTCGTGCGCTGTAAATTCTTCTGGCTTGATGAATTGCACTGGATGGGTAGCAACTACCGGAAGCTTGAGCTTGGCCGCCAGATGCGTGGAGTGACGTAAGATATTTTCTAATCGGGGGTTACCGCAGCGCTGGATTTCGATATAAAAATTTCCTGGAAAGATACTCTCCCAACGTTCAGCACATCGCTCTGCCAATGCCACATTACCGTTTTCCAGAGCGACGCCAATATCGCCGAGATGAAATCCTGAAAGAGCAATCAAACCCTCTTTTTTTTCTAGTGCTTGTAACCAATCCACACGTATTTCTGCGCGGCCGCGGTATTGATTACTGAGCCAAGCGCGCGAGAGCAGTTCACACAGCTGCAAATATCCATCATTATTTTTAACTAACAGGAGCAAACGGAAAGGTTTTTCCCGCTCATCATCATTGGTAATCCAGACATCACAACCAATAATAGGTTTGATGCCTTTGGCGCGCGCTTCGGTGTAGAACTTCACCATGCCAAATACATTGGCAAGATCCGTCATGGCAATAGCTGCTTGCATATCCGACGCAGCGGCTGTGACCAGTTCGTTGATGCGTACTAATCCATCCGCAATAGAAAATTCGGAATGTAAACGGAGATGTATGAAGTGCGGTGCGCCCATGGGCGTATTTTACCCTTTGGGAAGGCCCCCGACGAAGGCAATAAATCAGTATTTATCTGGCTTTGGGGACGCTTATAATATCGTTTGTCCTTGAATTCACTGGGTTTTTTACATGCTCTCAGCTATGCCTATTGTTAATATCGCCGCTTATAAATTTATTACGTTCGATGATACTCAGGACCAACGCCCCCGCTTTCAGGCCATCTGCGCCGAATTAGAGCTCAAGGGCACCATTCTGCTGTCGCCCGAAGGTATTAATTTATTTCTTGCTGGTGCACGGCCAAGTATCGATCAATTTCTTACCTGGTTACGCAGTGATCATCGCTTTAGTGATATTGAGGTCAAAGAAAGCTTCTCGGAAAAGCAACCTTTTAACCGTATGCTGGTGAGATTAAAGCGCGAAATCATCACCATGAAAAACCCGCTAATCAAGCCAGAGCTTGGCAGGGCTCCCGCAGTGTCAGCCAGCGATCTCAAACGCTGGCTAGATCAAGGGCATGACGATAACGGCAAGCCCGTGGTCATGGTCGATACGCGCAACGCATTTGAAGTAGACGTCGGCACTTTTGAAAACACCATTGACTATCGCATTACCAAGTTCAGTGAGTTCCCGGAAATCATCGAAAAACACAAAAACGAGCTGACAGACAAAACTGTGGTGACCTTTTGCACTGGCGGTATACGCTGTGAAAAAGCAGCTATTCATATGCGCAACATAGGCTACCAAAGTGTGTATCAACTTGAAGGCGGCATACTGCGCTACTTTGAAGAAGTCGGTGGCGCCCACTATCGGGGTGATTGCTTTGTTTTTGATCACCGCACTGCACTCAATCCTGACCTGAAAGAAACGGAAATACGGCAATGCTTTGCCTGCCGCGCCGTCGTAACCCCACGCGAACAACTATCTCCTTTGTACGTCGAGGGTGTGTCCTGCCCACATTGCGCAGCCGTGGCACACGCGGCCTAAGTAGCCGATGAGATGGCCGAGGTGACACTCACCACCCGCCGCATCGCCCATCTAGACATGGATGCGTTCTACGCATCCGTCGAATTATTACGCTACCCCGAATTAAAAGGCCTACCCGTCGTCATAGGCGGCAGAGCCGTCCATCACCCAACGTTGGGCGCCGATGGCATACGTGAGTTTGCAAAGTTACGCAACTATGCAGGTCGCGGTGTCGTTACTACATCAACTTATGAAGCTCGTG
>CAYUDI010000001.1:0-6255 GCA_964443585.1 uncultured Bifidobacterium sp. | reverse complement strand
TTCTCAGCCATGGGCATGATGAAAGCCGCCAAACTCGCCCCAGAAGCTGTTTTGCTACCCGCAGATTTCGAAGCCTATCGACACTACTCGCGGCTATTCAAAGCAGCAGTTGCAGACATCGCACCTAGTATTGAAGATCGGGGTATCGATGAAATTTATATCGATCTCACAAATCATACCGAACCAACAATACTACTAGCCCAACAAATTAAACACGCCGTAACCATCGCCACCGGTTTAAGCTGCTCTATCGGTATTGCTCCGAATAAGCTGTTGGCAAAAATTTGTTCCGAGTTAGATAAACCAGATGGCATTACCGTACTGCACATGTCTGATGTAGAAACACGCATCTGGCCCATGCCAGTGAAAAAAATTAACGGCATAGGCCCCAAAGCTAGCGAAAAATTAGCCAAACTGGGCATCCTTACTATTGGCGAATTAGCCGCTGTACAACCATCACTGCTAGCAGAGCATTTTGGTCGTAACTATGGACTATGGCTACATCATGTCGCTCATGGTACGGATGAACGTCCGGTGGTGACTAGCTCCGAACCAAAATCTATTAGCCGCGAGACAACCTTCGAGCGCGATCTTCATGTCAAACACGATAAGGCCGCTCTGACAGAAATTTTTACTAATTTATGCATACGGGTAGCATCTGATTTGGAACGTAAAGCCTATGTGGGTAAGACAGTAGGAATCAAACTGCGTTTTGATGATTTTCAAACGCTTACACGCGATGTCACTCTGGTTATACCTACAGATAACGCTGCAGAGATACGGCGTGTGGCAGGCGAATGTCTAAAACGAGTACCGTTAAATAAACGTATACGTTTACTGGGTGTGCGCGTAGGCTCATTATCTAAAAAAAATACGCAGGATGATGAACCCTCTGCTCTGCAAGCCGAACTCATCTTAAGCTGATACTCACCACGCCTATATAAAGGTTAGCTTTGTCTTATATTGGTCGATTTGCTCCCTCACCCACGGGTCCGTTGCATGCAGGATCGTTAGTCGCTGCATTAGCAAGCTATTTGGATGCGCGCGCGCACCGGGGACGCTGGCTCATTCGCATTGACGATATTGATGAAACACGAACTGTTGCAGGAGCCGACAACGACATCATTCATACCCTGGCAGCCCTGGGTATGCAATCCGATGAAGAAATTATCTGGCAAAGCCATCGCAAATCCCGCTACGAAGCAGCATTCCTTGAACTGGGAAACACGGTTTATGCGTGTGCCTGCAGTCGTAAAGAAATTACTGATTCTCGGGTAAGTTTGTCACCCGACGGAGCGGCAATCTATCCTGGCACGTGTCGCTCTGGTTTACCGCAAGGACGAGCCGCACGCGCATGGCGTGTGCGTGTTCCGCATTCGGATGATGCTAACGACACCATAGAATTTAACGACCGCTGGCAAGGGCGTGTGTCTGCGTCGTTATCTGCTTCAGTGGGAGATTTTGTATTACGACGAGCGGACGGATTTTGGGCGTATCAGCTAGCCGTTGTGATGGACGATGCCGATCAAGATATTACGCATGTAGTGCGTGGCGCTGATTTATTAGAATCCACTGCCAGACAAATCTACTTGCAACAACTTCTGCAGAAAAAAACTCCGCGTTATCTCCATGTACCCGTTATTACTAACGAACGCGGAGAAAAATTATCCAAACAAACAGGCGCAGTCGCACTGAATGTCTCGCAACCAGTAACAACCTTGATGGATGCAGCTAAAGCACTGGCATTAGACATCGAAGCAAGCAATATTGTTACAGTTCAGACTTTTTTTGATGCCGCCGTACCCGCTTGGGCACGGCGCTTTGGTGAAGAGGTTAGGCTTTAAGAAATCAACTTTTACTACCGCCGCCTAAGAGCGCTGCGCGTCGTACTGGCGGAGAATTTTTTATGTTCGATGGTGCCACGGGCTCCGATGAAGGCTCTACTGGCGCAGAGGGCTCGTAAGGCTTAAGAAACCAAGGATCGACCTTGTCTCTTCGAGGGGCAGCATTAGGTGCTGGTCGCGGCCGATCGGCGGATGTACGTTCTCCACGATCGGCAGGACGCCGCTCACTGCGATCAGGTCGTGCAGTTCGCTCAGTCAAACCTTTGTCATCTGCATGACGCGGGCCTCTACCGGCAAAACCTTCCAACTCTGTGGGTGTTAATTTTTGACGTATGAGCTTTTCTATATCAGCTAACAACCTGGCGTCTTTATCGGAATATAACGACCAGGCATCGCCCGATGCTCCAGCCCGGCCAGTGCGACCAATTCTGTGCACATAATCTTCCGCGCTGTAGGGAAGATCATAATTAATCACGCAAGGTAACTCGGCAATATCTAAACCACGCGCTGCGACATCCGTGGCAACCAATACATCGATGCTGCCATTTTTAAACGCTTCTAGCGCAGCCATGCGCTCATTTTGCGTTTTGTCGCCATGTATAGGCGCGGCTTTAATACCTTGGCGTTCTAGTTCGCGCGATAAACGCGAAGCACCAATTTTTGTATTTGAAAAAACAAGTACTTGTTTTAAATCACGTCCACGTAACATGTGGACGACAGCTTCGCGCTTGGCCTCTTCATCGACCCGATAAACTACTTGAGTCACTCGATCAGCGGTTGCGTTGCTGCGGGCTACTTCTATCAACACAGGCTTATCGAGAAAGCTGGCAGCGAGTTTTTTAATCTCTGGCGAGAAGGTCGCTGAGAACATTAAATTTTGCCGCTGTTTAGGAAGCAAATTGATGATGCGCTGCAGATCGGGTAAAAAACCCATATCCAACATGCGATCCGCTTCATCCATCACAAAAATCTGAGTCTGCGAAAGATTAAGTGTTTTTTGCTGTACGTGATCCAATAACCGCCCAGGAGTAGCTATCAGTATTTCTACGCCGGATCGCAACGCTGCTGTTTGCGGTGTCATGTCAACCCCACCAAACACCACAGCGGAGCGTAAGGGCGTATGACGCGAATATGCTTTGACGTTTTCTGCTACTTGGTCGGCTAATTCACGCGTGGGCGTTAAGATCAGAGCGCGCACTGGATGCCGCGCTGGTGATGCACTAGCGTTTGCATGTGCCATCAACAATTGGATAATAGGAAGTGAAAAACTGGCTGTTTTGCCGGTGCCCGTTTGCGCTGCCCCCATCACATCACGACCTTGCAATACGATGGGAATAGCTTGCGCCTGAATCGGTGTGGGATGCACGTAGCCTTGATCAGCTAGTGCCTGCAAAACAGGCGGTGCAAGGCCGAAATCGTCGAATCGGGTAAGTGTGGCCGCGTTGTCGTCAGCCGTTTGATCAGTAGTTATGTCAGTCATCAGGGGGTATTAAGTTGAGCGTGCAGTATACCACCCGCACAGCCTATACCTATGAGCTAAGGGACTGATTACTAAGCAAATCAGCTTAGTGGGACAGCAGGGGTGAGCCCAAGCCGTATTCAACTGACAACCCCGTCACGAAACGCTATTGAAAGAATCAAGCCTAAATCAATCCGCCGCGATCACGCCCTCAAGATTACGCGCCATGAGCGCTTGCTGAGCTGCCTTCATGGCTGCGCGCTTATCCTGATCCGACATCATTTCGGATAACAGGTTCTCATGGTTGGCCGGATCTTCGAAATCTTCTAAAAGAGGATTGAAATCGCGTTTGGCCAATTGACGAATCATGTGCATGAAATTCAATGCCAACGTATCTTTTTCAGGTTTAACGTTGGCGAGTAATTTAGCTGGCACAAGATAATCAACATAAATCGCTGGCCACTGTATGCCGTGCTGATCAAACCAAATCTTGATCAATTTAGTCTCGGCCGCTCGCGCCGCAGCCAGCGCGTCATCGACATGTTGCAGCACACTGGTCTCTACAATTCTCTCATCATCCACCTGATACAAGGTATGCAGATCTTCCTCACCAGACTGCATACGTGCCGGTGTAATGTCGATATCCATGCCATTTAATCGTAATCGTACAGAGACTCTGTGTTTTTTTACATCACGGTAGCGCTCTATCAGGTATCCATACAGCGATTCATAGCTTGATCGTATGCCACCAGCATTGCGATGACAGGCATTTGACAGCAACAGCAATAGCTTCACATTGGATGACACCGAGGTGGCAGTACCCCTAGCGTGTGAACCAGAATCACGTATACCCATGAAGCAATCAGCGGCCCAGGTCTGAAGCTCAGACTCCAGCCGAATGATGCGCGCAGACTGACCCTTGAGCCGTTTGGGCTGATGGCGATCAATGATATCAAGCAGGTATTTTTCGGGATTCTTCATAGCGTTTCTGCCGGCCTAATTTCGCTTGAACTGAAAACAGGCCAATGTCAGGTATCAGTCCATGGTATCGACTGCATGCACCCAATTCTGAAGTCAGGGAATCATTGATTCAACAAAAGCTAGGGCCAATTCGCTACTTTGATCATTACCCAGACTTAAAGCCTCAGGCTGTATCGACATAAAAATACGCATACACCCGCATTTCCCTGCCCAGCCCTAGTTTTTCCAGCCACATAAAAAAGTTGCCTAACCAGCAAACTTTTTTGTCGCGTTTGTCACATATCACTTGAGATTCAGAATTTATGAAATCAATTTGTTGCGCAATACCAAATAGTTACTCAAAAGAAAATATTCCCTTGCCCGCTAGACCTCGGCTCTCGGGAAAACCAACCAATTAATTATTAGGAAGCTTATGACCACCACGACCGCAGTGCGACCCAGGGAATTTACAGTCACAGAGGCCACAACCTCTAAGCAACTCTACGACCAATTAAGCTCTCTCAATAATAGTAATAACCATGGTCAGCCCGAACCGATTCGCGCCTATGAAGGCAAGAGCAAAGGAACTACACGGATAAAAATATATGACAAAAAAACAAAAGCAGCACAAAAACTCAAGGCTGCTGCCAATCCGCAAAGAGTGTCCGCCAGAATTTTAGTGATCAAAACCATAGAAAAAATTTTGGTAAAAGAATTGGCAAATTGCAGCTCTGAGAAAGAAAAAGAAAAATTTAATCAAGCTCTGACGAACATAAAATCAAAGCAACCTAGTTGCAATCACCACGATCTAAGAATTCCCGATCTAATCAACGATTTACAGCCACTTCAAGCTGTTTGGGCACAATCAAACCTGTTAAGTGAAGAAAAAATATCTACTGCGCCATCAGCCATTGATGCAAGGTCACCTCAACATCATGAATCCACAAAAAAAACAGGCACTCCAAAAAATACTGCGCCTAAAACTACTTCAGCCAAGACAGCGAACGATATAAACCCCAAAGAAAAGAAGGCCTTGGCTAGCGATAAAACAAAAAACAGTGCACTGATACACAACCAAAAAGCACCACGCCTAAAAGTAGCACAAACCTCTTTTGATTTATCAACAGCGATTAGTTTTCTTGAAAGCGTAAAGAAATATAGCGATAACTTAAATTCAGAATCAAGTTCAAAAATCAGTTTTCGGATTGGGAAAATCAAAGATTCGAACATATACAGTTTTTATATTTCGAACAACGACTCTAGGAAAATAAAGAAAAATTCTAAACAAATTGAAGGAAGAGAATCAGAGAATAAAAATATAACTTCTAAGCGAGCCATTGAGATGATGCGGACTATCGCCAATTCACTTGTTCAACAAAACCGACTAACTGCTGAAGAGGTGAATACCGTTTTTTCTACGATTGAAAAACAAAAATTCATCGGTATGAAAGACATACCGCCGTTACTCGAATTGCTAGAAAAAGGTCGACGTGCTGCCATTTCAAATGCCACCCCCATAATAACTTCATCGGTTTCGGGGCCAGCTACTTCCAAAACAATCCATTTCAATACCAACCCGTTTGATGAAAAATCCACCACTGCAGGCGCAGTCGGGGCCAACACCAACCCATTTGAAGAGATTACAACACCAGAAAATACCCCATCAACCATATCCAAACCGACCAATAAAATCAGCACTAATCCGTTTGAAGATGTCTCGACCAAAGAAAACTTCATTACCCTCCCAGCTCCACCGGATTTTTTCCAGCGCATGAGTAATTTTTTTAAACCCGTAACTATTTTTTTTGCTTCGGTTCGTCGATTTTTTGGATTTAACTAAGCTGCCCGGACGCATGAAGTAATAAAAAATGCTTCATGAATAACTGAGTAAAGTATTACCCCAAACGAAAAAAACCCTCAGCAAACATGCTGAGGGTTTTTGTTTGGTGGGCCCCCCGTGAGTCGAACACGGCACCAACGGATTATGAGTCC